>DATLTH010000001.1:0-4342 GCA_035533695.1 Allostellaceae bacterium
CGCCGCCCAACTCGACGAGCGGCGCGGCGCGGCCTTGCTCGACGCCGCGATCGCGGCTTTGCCGCAACGGTTGCGCTGAGAAAATCGCCGGACAGAAAGGCGACGACCGACAAGGCTTTTTTCACCGCGGCCGGCGATATCTAATACGCGCAGCCGTTTTATGGGCGTCTGCGCCAGCTGCGTCGGACGGTGCTGTTGTGTCGAGAACTGCCAAATCCGCATTGTCATGCCGCCTCGCGCCGCTCCTGCTGGCCGCCGTTCTGGTTGTTGCCGTTCTGATTGTCGCCGGCACCGCCCCGATGGCGTTCGCCAAAGGCGCCATCGTGCTCAATTCCGACGATGATTCGCTGAGCCTCATCGACACCGCGACCTACAAGGAAACCTCGCGCAGCTATATCGGGCGGGCGCCGCATCACCTGATGAAGACGCCGGACGGGAAGAGCCTCATCGTCGCGCTGGCCGAAGGCAACGAACTCGCCTTCATCGATCTGGCCACCGGCCTGGTCAAACAGCGGATCGCCGCCAGCGACCCGTATCAGATCGGCTTCAGCCCCGACGGCAAATGGTTCGTCGCCAATTCGCTGCGCCTCGACCGCATCGACATCTACAACGCCGCGAATTACCAGCTCGTCCATCGCCTCCCGGCATGGACGATGCCGAGCCACATCGGCTTCTCGCCCGACAGCCTCACGGTTTACGTCACGCTGCAGGGGACCGACGAGCTGACCGCGATCGACCTCGCCTCGGGCAAGCCGAAATGGACCGTCCATGTCGGGCCCCAGCCGGCGGGAGTCCTGGTGCGGCCATCGGGTACGATCCTGGCGGCGATCATGGGCACCGACCATTTCGTCGAGGTCGCCCCGCAGGACGGCCACATCATCCGCAGCGTCGAGACCGGACGCGGCTGCCACAATTTCCTGCTGTCGCCCGACGGCAAGACGCTCTACGTGACCAATCGCGTCGCCGGCACGATTTCAGCGCTCGACGCCGGCACGCTCGCGGTCACCCGCACGATGGTCGCGCCCGGCGGACCGGACGACATGGCGTTGACCCCGGACGGCAAGGAGCTGTGGGCGACCGCTCGTTGGCAGGCCTCGATCGATGTGATCGACCTGGCGGCCGGCAGCCTGAAGACGACGATCCCGGTCGGGCGTTCCCCGCATGGGATTTTTGTGCATTAGCGAACGGCCCAGGTTCGAGCGGCGTTGTGATGATTGACCAGTTCCTGCGCGTGATCGATCAGGTCCAGGGGGCCATCTTCGAAGCGGCGATCCAGCCGGTGCTCTACCAGTTCGGCTTGATGGACTGGGCCGAAGATGTGTTCGACGGCGTCGGGGTCGCGCTGTTCGGCGCGCTCGCGCTCGCGCTCGCCTATCTGCTGTTCCGGCCGCTCGAATTATGGCGTCCGGTCGAGCATTGGGCGGAGCGGCGCGCGGTGCGCACCGATGTCGTCTACACGCTGGTGCACAAGCTGGGGATCGTGCCGGCGCTGATGTTTGTGGTGCTGACCCCGATCGGGGCGATGATCGACGGCTATCTGCGGTTCCAGGGTTATATTCCGCCGGCCCTCGAACAGCTTTTGCCGGCGCTGCGCGACTGGCCGTTCGCCACGTTTCTCGCCTATATCGTGGTGCTCGATCTGGGCGAATACTGGCGGCACCGGCTGCAGCACCGGTTGCCCTGGTGGTGGGCATTGCACAGCCTGCACCACGATCAGCGCCAGATGACCTTGTGGTCGGATGACCGCAATCACCTGCTCGACGACATGCTGGCGACGGTTTGGAGCGGCACGCTGGCGTTGTTGATCGGGGTCGCCCCTGCCGAATTTCCGCTGGTGGTGATTGCGTTCCGCGTGATCGAGAGCCTGTCGCACGCCAATGTGCGGCTCGGCTTCGGCCGGCTCGGCAGCCCGCTTCTGGTCGGCCCGCAATACCACCGGGTGCATCACGCGGTCGAGCACGCACGGGCGCCTTTCGACCGCGCCCGGGGATGCAATTTCGCCGTGATCCTGCCGGTCTGGGATATCGTGTTCGGCACCTGGCACCCGGCGAGGCATCCGGCGAACCGGGATGAGCCGGGCTTTCCGCCGACCGGAGTGGCCGGTCTCGCCGACGCCGCCACAAGCTGCGGTTTTGTGCGCCATCAGCTCGAGGGGTTCCGCCGCCTTTGGGCCGCGCTCGCCCCGTTTGTCGACCGCCGGCGCCCCGGCTTTGTCGCCGCCTTCTCGCGCGAATGAGCTGCTTGCCTCAGCTCATTTCGACGGGCGGGGTGAAGATGTAGCCGCTGCCGCGCACCGTCTTGATCAGACTGGGGTTGTGCGGATCGTCGGCGAGCTTGCGGCGCAACCGCCCGACCTGGACATCGATCGTCCGGTCGAACGGCCCCGCCTCGCGATTGCGCGCCAAATCGAGCAGCCGGTCGCGCGACAGCACCTGGTTGGCGTTATTTACAAACGCCGCGAGCAGATCGAATTCGCCGGTGGTGAGGCGGACCTCTTCCCCGATCGGCGACCACAGCTCGCGGCTCGACAGGTCGAGGTTCCAGCCGGCAAAGCGCGCGTGCAACCGGTTGAGCTGCAGATTGTTGCCAATGCGGCTTTGCACCCGCCGCAGCACGCTTTTGACCCGGGCCAGCAACTCGCGCAGATGGAACGGCTTCGGCAGATAGTCGTCGGCGCCCATTTCCAGGCCGATGATCCGGTCGACGGTCTCGCCGCGGCCGGTAAGAATGATGATCCCGATGGCGGACCCGCTGCGCAACGAGCGGGCCAAGGTGAGCCCGTCCTCGCCCGGCAGCACCAGATCGAGGATCACCAGGTCGACCGGCGATTGGGTGAGCACGCGGCGCATGCCGGCCCCATCGGACGCCGTCGAGACGCGATACCCCTCCCCGGCCAGGTATTCCTGGACGACGTCACAGATCTCCTGTTGATCGTCGACGACCAGGATATGGCCGTTGTCGCTCATGCGCGGCAATCCTGCCTTTTGTCAGGGCAATATAAGGGTATCGGGGAATGGCGGCAGCCGTACAACACCATATAAGCGGCCTCACAGACGGTTACAATTTCTTACACAAAAGGAAGCGGCTGACATCATCGCATTACGACGCGCCGGTAGATTCCCGTCCTCACTGGTCCGGCAAGCCGGTCGCAGCAGGGAAGGGAAATAGGTGGCTGACATCTATCGGAGCATCGAAACCGAGATTCCGCGCCTCAGGCGCTACGCCCGCGCCCTCGTGCGCGACGTCACCGCAGCGGATGATCTCGTCCAGGATTGCCTAACCCGGGCGCTTGGCAAGCTGCATTTGTGGCAGGACGGGACGGATCTGCGGGCCTGGCTGTTCACGATCCTCCACAACCAATATGTCAACCAGATTCGCCGTGCGGTTCGTGAAGGCGCCGCGGTCGCCTTGAGCGAGAGCGAGCCGATGCTGACCCGGGCGCCGCACCAGGCGCTCAGCCTTGAACTGCGCGACCTCGAACGCGCCATCGCCAAATTGCCCGAGGAGCAGCGTTCGGTCATCCTGCTGGTCGGCCTCGAGGGGATGCGCTACGAGGAGGTCGCCGCGGTTCTCGACATCCCGGTCGGGACGGTGCGGTCCCGCCTGTCGCGCGGCCGCGAGGCGTTGCGGCGGCTGATGGGCATCGTGCCCGATCGAATGGCCGAGAGCGTGATGGCCGAACGGGCGACCGAACGGGCGACATCGCATCGCGACGGGCGGCATTCCCACAGCGGCGCGCCCCGGCAGGCATTGCCGCGAAACACCCGGGGCGCGGCAAACCCGCAGCGCGTGCGCGTCGCGGCCAGGACGGCGGCCAGGACGGCGGCCAGGACGGCGGCGCGCTGAGACACGGCGACGGCCCTTTTCGACAAATTGCGCCTCGCCGGGAACCCTATTGCGGCCGGCGCGTTTAGCCGATGTCGTAGCGATGCGGCGGGCGAATGCCGGGCCTTCGCCCTTAAATCCGTGGCCCGGCTTGGCAAAGTCTCCCTGTAGCGGGCCTGCCACCCGCATACTTGATCCGGGATCGGTCCGCTGATCCCGGTCTCTTTTTGCGCTCGGCTCGGCCGCGCAATGAACCAAAATCTGTCCCGGGAGGACCGCGGCTTTCCCGCCTATTCGACGCGCTTCCCGGCAAGCTCGCGTGCGGCGCGCTCGCGTTCGGCCTCTTCCTGGCGGCGCTCCGCCTTGGTGCGGCCAAACGCCGTGCGATTTGCCGCCGCGCGGCGCTCGTCCTCGGTGCGCTTCTTCGCCTTGCGAAAGCGGTTGAGATTGATCACCGACGCCATGATCCGTCCCCGCGTTGGGCCTGCCGGCCATTAATGGTCCCGGCCGGGCCGTT
>DATLTH010000002.1:0-5824 GCA_035533695.1 Allostellaceae bacterium
GCGAGCGACTTCACGATCAAGACCAATATCGAACAGGCCCTGATCAAAGCCGACCCGCAGCTCCAAATGAACGTGACGACGACGGTCTACCAGGGTCGCGTGCTGCTGACCGGCCGGGTCCCGAACCAGCAGATGAAGGCCACGCTCGAGCAGATCGCCGGCGGCACCCGCGATGTCCGAGCGCTTTACGACGAGGTCGCCGTGGCGCCGCCGGAACAGGCTTGGGACGACGCCAAGGATGCGTGGATCACCACGCGGGTGCGCTCGGACATGGTGCTCGATCCCGGCATCCGCTCGATCAACTATACGATCGATACGTCCAACGGATCGGTGTACCTGATCGGGTCGGCGCGCTCCCAGGCCGAGCTCGATCGCGCCACCCGCATCGCGCGCTATGTGCCGGGCGTCAAGCGGGTGATCTCCTATGTCGAATTGCGCGGCGGCGCGCCGGTGGCGGCCATGCCGATGCCGCCCGCGGGCGCGAACTATGGTGCGGCGCCTCCCGGCTCCGCACCGCTCGGCGCTGCGCCGCAGGCTCCCATCGAGGTGCAAAAGCTGTAATCTCCCTGTGTTGAGATGAGCGAACTGCCCGACGCCTTCGATCCCGAGCGCTGCGCACGCTATCTGCGCGAGCTCGCCGCGACGGCTTCGCCGATATTGCCGATCGGCGAGGCGGCGCTGGCGCTTGCCTCCTTTGAGCGGCCGCGCGTGGGCCTCACGCGCTATCGCCAACACCTCGCGGTCCTGGCCCGCGATGTCGGCCGGCATGGCGGGTCAATACCGCCAGGTGCCGGCGGTCTGGCCGCGCGCGCCGATGCGCTCAACGAGATCATCCTGTTGAAATACGGCTATAGCGGTGACGAGCTGACCTACGACGATCTGCAGAACGCCAATCTGATGCGGGTGGTCGACCGCCGCAAAGGCCTGCCGGTGGCGCTCGGCATCCTCTATTTGCATGCCGCGCGGGCGCAGGGCTGGGACAGCGTCGGCCTTGCGTTTCCCGGGCACTTCCTGGTCCGCCTGGCGGAGGGCGCCGAGCGGCTGATCCTCGACCCGTTTCACGGCGGCCGGGTGCGCGGTGCGGCAGACCTGCGCGAATTGCTGAAAGCGATGGCCGGCCAGGAGGTCGAGCTGTCGCCCGAGCATTACGCGCCGGTCAACGACCGAGATGTGCTGCTGCGGCTGCAGAACAACCTCAAATCGCGCCTGCTGCAAGGGGGGCATCACGAGCGCGCCTTGCGCGTTGTCGAGACGATGCTGATGCTGGCTCCCGATCTCGCCGAGCTGTGGCACGAAGCGGGGATGCTCAACGCCCGGCTCGGCAACATGCGCGCCGGCGTCAATGCCCTCGAAGAATTCATCACCCGGGCGCCCGAGGGCGCCGCCCGACATCAGGCGGCAGCCCTCATCCAGCAGATCAAGTCAAAGCTGAACTGAAGCTGAACTGAAGCCCGGGGCGGCCGAAATGCGTTGCGGCGCGGTTGGCCTCTGCTAGGCTGCGGCAACTGCGCGCAACCGGAGGATCCGAGCATGAACGACACGATGACCTTGAGCCAACGCGCCGACGCGCTCGAAGCCAAGATGAGCCGCGAGCTCGACCATATCGTCATCAAATCGCGGCTCTACAGCCTGGCCGAAGGCGATACGGGCCCGGCGCCGAACGCCGCCGCGCTGATGGCGCAAAACCCGAACGCGCGCGTCTTGATGGGCGATGATCCGCGGCTGCCGGAAATGCCGGCGCAGCCGACGCTCGCGGATTTCTTCAAATACCGCTTCGGCCCGGCCGCGCACCTGCTGCAAAGCGCCCGGCACGCGGTCAAGGGCGGTCTTTCCGAAAAGATGGTTCTCGCCTGCCTGCTGCACGACATCTCGACGATCGGCTTCATCCGCGGCGACCACGGTTATTGGGGCGCACAGCTGGTCGAACCCTATGTCGACGAGGAGGTGACCTGGGCGATCCGCGCCCATCAGGTGCTGCGTTTCTATGCCGACGAATCGGTCGGCTACGAATATCCGCAATCCTACATCAAGACCTTCGGCGCCGATTACCGCCCGGACGCTTATGTCGAAGACGACTACAAGCGGATGCGCGACCACAGATGGTACATGTCAGGCCGGATGATCACCGTGCATGACATCTACTCGTTCGATCCGGACGTACACGTCGAGCTGGAGGAATTCACTGACGTGATCGGCCGCAATTTCCGCCAGCCGAAGGAAGGGCTGGGTTTCGACAACAGCCCGGTCGCGCATATGTGGCGCGCGATGATCCGGCCGGCCAAGTATCTGTAGGGCCTGAGCTGCGCGCACGAACATAGCGGGCGGCGTCTGCCGCCCGCTATGTCGCGCAGCCTAGCGGCCGGCGGCCGCGCTCAGCACGCGTAGTAGCGCCGGTAATAGGGATCCCAGCAGCTGCGCGGCGCCGGATAATAGGCCGGCGGCGGTGCATAGTAATAGGCCGGAGCCCCGTAATATCCGTAGCCGCCGTACGGAGCGCCGTAGGCGCCGCTCGCGCCGAGCGCGCTGCCCAGCGCGAAAGCGCCGAGCCCGAGGCCGACCGCGGCCCCGGTGCCGATCCCGCCCGCGTCGGCGGTTCGCGGCGCTGCCAGCGAGACCGCAGCGACAATCGCCGCCGCCGCCGCCAATACGCGTCCGCTGCGTTTCACCATACTGATAATCGCCATATCCGTTCTCCACTCCTCGGCCTGAGCCGATGGCATCATAATCCAGCATTCATCGTTAACAGAAAACGAATGAGCGCCTCAATTCATTCCCTGCCTGCGCGCCATCGGCGGAAACGCTTTGTGCGGGCATCGGTTCCTGCGACACGACGAATCGCGGATTCCGGCGCTGCCCGACCCTAACCGGCTCGCGCCGCCGCGGCGCGGGCAGCCATTGTTGCCGGGAGATTGTCATCCTTTGGGCGGTTATGCCAGTCGGTGGCGACAGCCGGCAGGCATCCCGATCTCCGGCGTCAGTCACCCTGTTGCCGAAGATTGCCCGGCAGCCGTGTTACGCTCGGGACAAATCATTGAGGTTATGGTAATTGTTTGCGCGAGATATCGGGTGCGGCGGCGGGGTTTAACGGCCCGGGCCGGCGGACTGCGGGGGTTGGGACTGCTGTTTGGGGCCGCGCGCCATGACTGTGCGCCGGGGGAGGGTGCGGGAATGGAACTCGATGCGAGCATCACGGACAGCGAACTGCCGAAACTGAAGGATCTCGCTGCCGAACTTGTCGCGGCCCGAGCGCCGCGCCTGGTCCTGCTCGACGACATTGCCTCGCTGGCCGCAGCGATTGCGGCGCGCAGCCGCGACGCGGCGCGACAGCTATTGCTCGACAAGATCGGCCAAGGCGTGCAGGCGGTATTGCCGACGGCAACGGAGGATCTGCGATCGCGCCTGGCGTCATCCTCGCTCGATGAGCTGTCGAGCCTCGGTGAACTGGTCACCAAGGCGGTCGGGGCGCGGACGGCATTCGACGAGGCCGATAGCGGCCTGATGGCGGCTCGCGATCGAGGCGATTACGCGGCGATGGCACCGCTCGCGATCGAGGCGGGTGCGCAGAAGAGCACCCTTGCCGCCGCCAGTGCCGAATTGGCAAATCGAATCGGCGCTGGCGCAGCCGCAACCTCGGAGCAGCCGGCGGCGAACGCGGCCGATGCAGCGGCGGATCGGACGCCGGAAGGTTTGCCGAATGAAATGCCCGCGGCTCCTCCGGCTGCGGGGGAGTTGCAGGCCGCCGGTGAGTCAGAGGCTGCGGCGGCGGTTCTCACCATGGCTGAGGAGGCGGTCGGCGCCCCGGCGGTAGAGCTGCGCCAGGATGAGCCGCAGAGACCGCCGACCACCGACACACCTCAGGGGCAGGCCGAGCACCGCCGGATCCGCGGCCTGATCCGGCAGATGCGCGGGACGATGGACGAATCGCCGTGAGCGGTGAGCCCCGCCGCCGTTGTTCCGGTTCCGCAACAGGAAGACCGCACCGATGCTGATGGCCCTGTCCGGCCCGTCCCGCCCGCCGGTTGCGGGCGGCAAGCCCGCCCGCCTGGTGATTCTGTTGCATGGCCTCGGCGCCGACGGCAACGATTTGATCGGATTGCAGCAATATTGGGGGCGGCTGGTGCCCGAGGCGGAATTCGTCTCGCCGAACGCGCCCTTCCCGTGCGACATGGCGCCCTACGGCCACCAATGGTTCAGCGTGCAGGACCGCACCCCCGCGTCGGTATTGGCCGGGGTGAGGGCTGCTGCGCCGTCGCTCGACGCCTTCATCGACGACGAATTGCAAAAGCGCGGCCTTGACGACGGCGACATGGCGCTCGTCGGCTTCTCGCAGGGCACGATGATGGCACTGTTCGTCGGCTTGCGCCGCGGGAAGCAGCCGGCGGGCATCTTGGGTTATTCCGGCCGGCTGATCGCGCCCGATCTGTTGGCGAGCGAATTGCGCTCGCGCCCGCCTGTCCTTCTGGTGCACGGCACCGAGGACCCGCTGGTGCCGTTCGAATCGATGGCCCAGGCCGAGGCGGCACTGCGCGGCGCCGATGTTCCGGTCGAGACGCTGGCCTGCGTCGGGGTCGAGCACGCGATCGACCCGGAAGGGCTGCAGCGCGGCGGCGCATTTCTGCGCGAGGTGCTCAGCGTGCCGCCTTCTTGAGGGCGCCGCTATCCAGCAGCGGCTCGATCGCCGACAGCATCTTCGCAGAATCCCATTCGGCCCCGCCCTCGACCCGCCCGACCACACGGCCCTTGGCGTCGAGGACGATGCTGGTCGGCAGCCCCGGCGCGTGGAAAGCGTGGGCGACATCGGCCTTCGGATCGAGATAGATGGGGAGCTGGTCGAGCTTCATCTTTGCGATGAACGGCCCGACCTGCTTCCACCCGCCATGGTCTTCGGAGATCGCAGCGACCCTCAGGGCGCCGGCGAACCGCGCCTGCAGGCGGGCGAGCGACGGCATCTCCTTGATGCACGGCTGGCACCACGTGGCCCACAGATTGACGACGGCCGGCTTGCCCTCGAAATCGCCGAGGCTTGCGGGCTTGCCGGCGGTATCGGTGAAAGCGATCTCCGGCGCTGGCTGCGGGGGATTGACCGGGATAAGCTCGCCGAGCCTTATCCGCTCTTCCCCGGCCGCCGTTGCCGTTGCCAATGCCAGCAGGAGCACGATCGCCACCGTGCCGAACCAGGTGAACCCAAAAGCCCGCCCGCCCGCTGATTCCCCGGCCAATCCCCCGGTCAATGCCCCGGCCAATCCCCCGGCCAATGCGATGTGGGGTGGCCGCTTCGCCGGCGGTCCGGCCGCAATCATGCGCCGCATCAATGCCTCGATCGATTTCGACAAGCGCCTTTATGCCGAGGATATCGCCGGCTCGCTGGCGCATTGCGCGATGCTGGTCGCGCAGAACATCGTGTCGCCCGAAGATGGCGCCGCCATCGCCGAGGGTCTAGCGCAAATCCGCGGCGAGATCGAGGCCGGCAGGTTTGTCTTCAGCGAGGCGAACGAAGACATCCACCTCAACATCGAGGCGCGGCTCGCCGAGCTGATCGGCGCGGCGGCCGGGCGCCTGCACACCGCGCGCTCGCGCAACGACCAGGTCGCCACCGATTTCCGCCTGTGGGTGCGCAGGGCAATCGACCAGGTTGACGCGGCGATGCGGGATTTGCAGGCGGCGCTGATCGAGCAGGCCGAAACGCATGCCGATGCCGTGATGCCCGGCTTCACCCATCTGCAGATCGCCCAGCCGGTGACGCTGGGTCATCACCTCTTAGCTTATGTCGAGATGCTCGGGCGCGACCGCGGCCGCTTTGCCGATTGCCGCCGCCGGCTCAACG
>DATLTH010000003.1:0-3891 GCA_035533695.1 Allostellaceae bacterium
CCGAGCGAGAAGGATTTCGACGGGCCGCTGAAGGCCGATATCGAGCAATACCTGACCACCGACAACACCACGGCGAAGGACCGGGTCAAGCTGTTCCGCCTCGCCTGGGACGCCGCCGGCAACGCTTTCGGCAGCCGGCAGGTGTTGTACGAGCGGTTTTTCGCCAGCGATCCCTTGACCCGCGCCCGCGCGATGGCGTCGATCTACCCGAAGGGCGAGGTCATCGAACGGGTGCAGGAGTTTTTGAGCCGCAGCGACTAAGCGTGTTAGGATAGCGCCGGGGTTTGTAGGATGGGTTGAGCGCAGCGAAGCCCATCCCCGGTCAATGACACGCCACCGTGATGGGCTTCGCGATGCTCAGCCCATCCTACGGGTAAATCAATCGGAGGACACGATGAGCAAGCGACCGATGTATCTGCAGCACGTCAACATCTACGTGCGCAACGCCGAACGTTCGAAGGAATGGTACGAGAACCTGTTGGGCCTGCACACCTACGAATACCGGCCGGGCTGGGCGGCGTTCATGTCGGCCGACGAGGAGCAGTCGCACGAGGTGGCGTTGATGCAATTGGGCGACGATGCGCCGTTGCAGCACAAGGGCCAGGTCGGCCTCAACCACATGGCGTGGCGCCTCGAAAGCCTCGACGACCTGAAGGAGTTCTATCACCGCATCAAGGCGCAGGGGCAGCCGATCGAGCACATCTCCGATCACGGCATCTCGCTCGGCATCTATCTGCGCGACCCGGACGGCAACGGCGTCGAGGTGTTCTACGAGATGCCGCGCGCCGAGTGGCCGGTCGACTATCACATCTTCAGCCGCGAGAAGACCGGCCGCGGCCGCTTCCCCGGACCGTGGGACGCCGACATCCGCGCCGACGGCGCGCCCGCCCCGCAGCCCGCCGCGGCGGAATAGCCCGCGATCTCGGCTCGTCGCGTTGGCGAGGTCCCGCCATCCCGGGACCCGCCGGCCCGCGCGCCCGCGGCGTGACGGCGTCGGGCGGAGAGGCTGATGAAAACCTTCCGCGCCGGGGTGGATATCGGCGGCACCTTCACCGACATCGTGCTGCTTGGCGATGACGGCAGCCGCTACACCAAAAAGGTGTCCTCGACGGTTGACGATTATGCGCGGGCGATCGTCGATGGCCTCGCTTCGCTGCTGCAGGAAGTCGGCGCCGAGCCGGGCGGCATTGTCGAACTGCTGCACGGCACGACGGTCGCCTCGAACGCGATCCTCGAGCACAAGGGCGCGAAGACCGGGCTGATCACCACCAAGGGTTTTCGCGACGTCCTCGAAATCCGCAACCTGCGGATGCCCCGGCTTTACGACATGTCGTGGACGAAGCCGCCGCCCTTGGTCGAGCGGCGCCTCAGGGTCGAGGTCGACGAGCGGGTCAACGCCGCGGGCCGGATCGACCGGCCGCTCGACGAGGAAAGCGTCGAGCGCGCGGTGCGGTTTCTGGTCGGGGAGGGGGTCGCGGCGATCGCGATCTGCCTCCTCCATTCGTACCTCAACCCGGCGCACGAATTGCGGGTCAAGGAGATTGCCGCGCGCCTCGCGCCGGGCATCGTATTGTCGGTCAGCGCCGAGGTATTGCCGGTCATCAACGAATACGAGCGCAGCTCGACGACGGTCATCAACGCCTATGTCCGGCCGATCGTCGAGCGCTACCTCAACCGGCTGACCGGCGAAGTGAAGCGCACCGGCATCGAGGCGTCCTTATTGCTGATGCAGTCGAATGGCGGGCTGACCACGGCGAAAGCCGCGGCGCTGACGCCGATGCACATCATCGAATCGGGACCGGCGGCCGGGGTCGTCGGGGTGCAGGCCCTGACCGCGCGGATCGGCGTCAAGAAGGCGATCTCGTTCGACATGGGCGGCACGACGGCCAAAGCTTCGCTGATCGAGAACGGCGAACTGACGCGCGCCACCGAGTACCAGGTCGGCGCCGGCATCGTGCTCGGCTCGCGGCTGCTGTCGGGCGCCGGCTACACGCTGAAGGTGCCGGCGATCGATCTGGCCGAAGTTGGCGCCGGCGGCGGCTCGGTGCTGTGGATCGATGCCGGCGGCGCCTTGCAGGTCGGCCCGATCAGCGCCGGCGCGGTGCCGGGGCCGGTGTGCTACGATCAGGGCGGCAATGAGCCGACCGTCACCGACGCCAATGTCGTGCTCGGCTACGTCAACCCGGCCCAGCTGGTCGGCGGCGCACTCAAGCTGAATGCCGGGAAGGCGCGGGCGGTGATCGCCGAGCGGATCGCCCGCCCGCTCGGCCTCAGCGTCGAGGAGGCGGCCCACGGCGCCCATCTGATCGCCGCCTCCAACATGATCCGCGCCCTGAAGGCCGTCTCCAGCGAGCGCGGCCGCGACCCGCGCGAATACACGCTGGTCGGCTTTGGCGGCAACGGCCCGGTATTCGCCGCCGGCATGGCCGAGGCCTTGGCGATCCCGCAGGTGCTGATCCCGCCCTCGGCCGGGGTGTTCTCGTCGTTCGGGCTGCTCTATGCCGAAATCGAGTATTATTTCACCCGCACCCGCAAATTGCTGTTGCGCCGGGCGATGCCCGAGGACCTTCAGGCACTGCTCGACGGGCTCGAAGCCGAGGCGCGGGCGCGGCTCGGCGAGGACGGCTTCGCCGCCGGCCAAATCGACATCCGCCGCAGTGCCAGTCTGCATTACCAGGGGCAATCCTTCGAATTGCGGGTGCCGCTCAAGGCCGGCCGGCTCGATGGCGCGGCGCTCGCCGCGCTCGAAGAAGCCTTCGGCGTCGAGCACGAGCGCACTTACGGCCACCGCGCCGGGGTCGAGGAGCCGGTCGAGCTGGTCAGCCTCGAAGTGATCGGCCGCGGCGTGCCCCAGCAGCCGCGCGCCGCCGCCGCGGCGACCGCGAGCCTCGCCCCGGACATCGCGATCGCCGAAAAGCTGCGCCGCGCCTATTTCGGGCCGCAGCGCGGCTGGTTTGATGCCGAAGTGATCAACCGCAGCGACCTGAGGGCGCCGCATGCCGGCCCGTGCATCGTCGAGGAATACGACGCAACCTGCCTCGTCCCGCCCGGCTGGAACGCCCGCCTCGACGGCTACGGCAACATCGTCATGCGGCGCGGCGACCAGCGCTAGCCGGTCCCACGCCTTCGCGTTCGTCATGGCCGGGCTTGACCCGGCCATCTCTGTGCAGCGGCACGAGATCCCCGGGTCAAGCCCGGGGATGACGGCTGTGGAAGCTGGTCAGCCTCTACCGCACCGGCGAGAACTTGGCCGCGACCAGCAGCTTGTTCTCCTGGCGGACCGGCCGCACACCGGCCTGCGGCGGCCACGCCCGGCCGGGCGCGCGCGACGCATCGCGGATGCGCGAGCGCTCGTTCGCGTCCTTGTAGACCCAGATGTGGGTGAAGCGGTTGAGGTTGCCGAGTTCGCTGGTCCAGCACGCCGCCAAGGGCGACAGTTCCTCGCGCGCCGGCACCGCCTTGGCCCAGGCGTCGAGCACCTTCGGCAGGGCGCCCGGCTCATAGGTGTAGGTGCGCATCTCGTAGACGTTGCCGCTGCCGTAATCGCGGCTGCCCAGGGGCCGCATGAACGGCGCCGGGATCACGATCTCGGCCTGCTGCTCGACGATCAAATCCTGGCCGCCGGGCATCGCGTTGCGCTGGGCGTCGTTGGCCATCGCCGCGCGCACCCGGCTGCGGTGGTTCAGATCGTCATAGGGATAGACGTGAATCGCCTGGTTGAGCGGCCCGAACTCGGTATGCCAGAACGCGCCGAGCGGCGAGTGCTTCAGCCGCGACGGCAGCCGCTTTTCATAGCGTTCCTCGAACTCGGCGAGGGTGCCGGGGCGCAGCGTATAGGTGCGGACTTCGTAGATCATGGCGTCCTCCGGGGGGAAAGGGGGTGGGTGATTT
>DATLTH010000004.1:0-2966 GCA_035533695.1 Allostellaceae bacterium
TACGAGGTCGGCGTCGATGCCCAGACCGGCACGGTGCTGGAGAACAAGGCCGAGGGGCCCCATCCCGATTAAGCTGGAGATCGGGTGTCGCGCCATAATTGGCGTCAATGCCCGGCAGGATGCCCGTCCTATCGCCGCGTACCTGCGTGGCGGTCGAGAACGCGAAGATTTCCCAATGACCCGGCTCGACCGGCACCGGATCGTCGGTGCGGAACGGAGGTCCGGCCAGCGCCGCGCGGGGGGCGAGCAGCGCGATTGCCCGCACGAGCCACGGCGCCAAAGGGAACGGCGCTTTGGCCGGACCATGCAGTTGGTTGCAGGCCGGCGACGACCCGATGATCACGGCACGAGACCGCACGCCGGACCTGATCGGAGATTGCGCAGCCTCTCACAATCCGAGCCGCCGCCGGCGCTGCTGATAGGTGCGGATCGCGCGCAGGAAATCGATCTTGCGGAAGGCCGGCCAGTTCACATCGGTAAAGTAGAACTCGCTGTGCGCGCTTTGCCACAGCAGAAAGCCGGAAAGGCGGATCTCGCCGCTGGTCCGGATGATCAGATCGGGGTCGGGCAGCCCGGCGGTATAGAGGTGGCGGGCGATCGCCTCCGGCGTCACCTGCCCGGCCGCCTCGGCGAGCGAGGCGCCGCCGGCCGCCATGCCGCTCAGCATCGCCTGGACCGCGTCGACGATCTCCTGGCGGCCGCCATAGGCAACAGCAATGTTGAGCTCGACGCCGTCATAGGCGGACGTCGCCCTTTCGGCCCGGGCGATGACCGCGACAAGTGACGCGGGCAACAGGCAGAGCTGGCCGATCGCCCGCACCCGCACGCGCCGGCGATGGATGACCGGATCGCGCGCCAGCGCGGCGAGCTTCGCTTCGACCGCGGCCAGGATGCCGGAGACTTCCTCCGCCGGCCGGCTGAAATTCTCGGTCGAGAGTACCCACAGGGTCACCGCCGGAATGGCGAACTCGACGCACCAGTCGAGCACATCGTCGAGCTTGCTGGCGCCGATGTCATAGATTTCGCGCGGTTCGGTGACGCCGATCTGGCGCCCGTGCCGGCGATTGCCGTCGAGGATGATGCCGATATGGCGCGGCAGCGGGCCCCGCCCGATATCGCGCGCGAGCCGCCGGCCATAGAGGTAGTAGAGGAGGCGCCACATGAGACAATGTTGTTGTCTACCACGCCTCATGGGCAAATCCGCGGCCAACCGCAGGTGCGTCGATAAAATCGATCCCGGCTTTGGTCCGATGACAATCAGCGGCGCATTGCCCCCGCTGCCCTGGCAAAATTAGGATGCCGGCGCGATATTCACGCTTGGCGCCGCTCCGAGGATCTCAGCCATGCTCTCCCGACCCAACACCGCGCTGTCGCAGATCCATCTGCAGATCATGTGGTCGCGGCTCATTGCCGTCGTCGAGGAGCAGGCGCAGACGCTGGTGCGCACCGCGTTCTCGACCCCGGTGCGCGAGGCGGGCGACCTGTCGGCCGGCGTTTTCGACCGGGACGGCAACATGCTGGCGCAGGCGGTGACCGGCACCCCGGGCCATGTCAACTCGATGGCCGCCGCGGTCAAGCATTTCCTCGCCGCGTTCCCGCTCGCCACGATGAAGGCGGGCGACCACTACATCACCAACGACCCGTGGCTGACCTGCGGCCACCTGCACGATCTGACCGTGGTCAGCCCGACCTTCCTGCCCCCTCACCCCGAGCCGGTCGGCCTCTTCGCCTCGACCGTGCATGTCGTCGATATCGGCGGCCTCGGCATGGGGCCGGACGGCCGCCAGGTGTTCGAGGAGGGGCTGGCGATCCCTTTGATGCCGTTGGCGCGCGAGGGCCGCTTCAACGACGATTTGATGCAGATCCTGCGCGCCAATGTCCGCGAGCCGCTGCAGGTCGAGGGCGATGTCTATGCGCTGGCGGCATGCAACGACGAGGGCAGCCGCCGTCTCGTCGACATGATGGAGGAGTTCGGCATCGCCAATCTCGACCGGCTGGGCGAACACATCATCGAAACCTCGCGGGCGGCGACAATCGAGGCGATCGGCCGGCTCACCCCCGGCAAGTACAAAAACAGCCTGACGATGGACGGCTACGACCGGCCGCTGACCCTGGCGGCCGAGATGACGATCGCCGCCGACAACATCCACGTAGACTACACCGGAACCTCGCCGGCCAGCCCCTACGGCATCAACGTCGTGATGAACTACACGCTGGCCTACACCGCGTTCGGGGTCAAATGCCTGGTCGCGCCCGAGGTGCCGAACAATGCCGGCTCCCTGGCGCCGATCACCGCCAGCGCGCCCGACGGCTGCCTCCTCAACGTCAAGCGGCCGCGCGCCGTGGCGGCACGCCACACGGTCGGCCACATGCTGCCCGATGTCGTATTCGGCTGCCTGCATCAGGTCATGGCGGGCGGCGTCCCGGCCGAAGGCGCCTCCTCCTTATGGAACCCGCAGATCTACGGCGGCGCCGACGTGCAGGACGAGCTGGGCGCAGGGACCGAAACCGAGGCGCAAGCCGACATGCCGGCCTTCAGCACCGTCATTTTCCATTGCGGCGGCACCGGCGCGCGGCCGGGCAAGGACGGGCTCGACGTGACCGCCTTCCCGTCGGGCGTGCGCACGATCCCGGTCGAGGCGACCGAATCGGTGGCGCCGGTGATCTTCCGCCGCCGCGAGTTCCGCGAGGGCTCGGGCGGCGCCGGGCGCTTCCGCGGCGGGCTCGGCCAGATCATCGAACTGGGCGGCCTCGGCGGCACGCCGGTCGCGATGCTGTGCAATTTCGAGCGCATCAATAACCCCGCGCGCGGGCGCGACGGCGGCGGGCGCGGCGCGCCCGGCGGCGTGTCGCTGGTCTCCGGCAAGCCGATCCGCTCGAAGGGGCGGCAAACCGTCGCCGGCGGCGACTTCATCCGCCTCGAACTGCCCGGCGGCGGCGGCTTCGGGCCGCCCGCCGAGCGCGAC
>DATLTH010000005.1:0-3950 GCA_035533695.1 Allostellaceae bacterium
TCCGACATGCACAGCCGGGCGCGCGGCAGGGCGGCGGCGACCGCCGCTTCGTCGACCGGCAGCCCGAGGCGCGGGGCGAGCATGCGGTTGAAAATGACGCCGGCGGCGATCGACGGCCACCCGTAGGCGTCGACGATGCCGATGATCTGGTTCATCCGGGCGAACTGGTGGAGGTCGGTCGGCTGCAAGGGCGACGCCATGAAGCCCTCGTCGATGTAGCGCAGGATCGCCTGCGTCTCGTACAGCTGAAATCCGTCATGCTCGAAAGCCGGCACCTTGGCGAACGGGTGGCGCGACAGATGCGGCGCCTCTCGATGCTCGCCGAAAGCGACCTCGACGAGGTCGTGCGCGACGCCCTTCTCGGCGAGCGCCAGCCTGACGCTCCAGACATACGTGCTGCCCGCCGGGCCATAGACGATCGGCCGCGCCATCTCTGGGTCCCCCTACCCGTTATCGACGGACCGCAGAGTGCGTTGTTGCCGCGCCCCTCGCAAGCCGCTCGCGATTCTGCCGCTCAGTTGGCGACCCGCCACTGCCCGCTCGCATCGCGGCAGGCCGTGCCATAGACCGGGGTCTGCTGACCCCCGGCGGACTGCGCCACCGTATATTCGCGGCAGGTCTGGCCCTGGGCGTTCTGGAAGGCCGGCCGGCTGGTATAGGTAATCGCCGCCGCAGCGGCAGGAGGTGCGGCTGGCGCCGTTCCGGTCGCCGTCGGCGCAGCGGCGGGCGGTGTGCCGGACGGCGGATAATAGGCCGCCGGCGGCGGATAATAAGCCGGCGGCGGGTAATACGGGGGGTAGACCGGCGGCGGGTAATACGGCCACGGCGCCGAATAGAAACCCGGAAACGGGAAGCCGAAACCGATCACGAACGCCTGTGCCGGGCTCGACGCCGCGGTCCAGGCGAGGATGCCGAGTGAGACGGCTGTGGCGGCGATGGCAACGCGCGACCGCCAAGTGCTTCCGATCAGCCTATCCATGCTAGCCCCCAAGCGCAACGTAACGCACCGCAACAGTTCTATAGGGCATGACGATAAAGGGTCATCCCCGCCCCGACCAGCCCCCAGGCAAGGAGGGCGGTTGCGGCATACCCGGAACGTCCGCCGCGCCCAGGGCGGTTGCAGCCCGGGTCCCGAGGGGCTAAACCCCTGGCAAATTTTCAGCGAGGAGATTTGCCGTGGCGCGCGGAGCGGACCAGCACAGAAACCCACAATCCGACATCGAGATTGCCCAGGCCGCGACGATGCGCCCAATCGGCCAGATTGCCGACAAGCTCGGCATCCCCGACGACGCGCTGTCGCCCTACGGCCGCTACAAGGCCAAAGTGTCGCTCGACTACATCCGCACGCTGCAAGACCGCCCGAACGGCAAGCTGATCCTGGTGACCGCAATCACCCCGACCCCGGCCGGGGAAGGCAAGACAACGACCACGGTCGGGCTCGGCGACGCGCTCAACCACATCGGCAAACGGGCGATCATCTGTCTGCGCGAGCCGAGCCTCGGCCCGAGCTTCGGCCAGAAGGGCGGCGCCGCCGGCGGCGGCTACGCGCAAGTCGTGCCGATGGAAGACATCAACCTGCATTTCACCGGCGATTTCCATGCGATCGGGGCGGCCAACAACCTGCTCGCCGCGATGGTCGACAACCACATCTACTGGGGCAACGAGCTCGGCATCGACCAGCGCCGCGTCACCTGGCGGCGCGGCCTCGACATGAACGACCGGGCATTGCGCTCGATCGTCGGCTCGCTGGGCGGCGTCGCCAACGGCTTCCCGCGCGAGGACGGGTTCGACATCACCGTCGCCTCCGAGGTGATGGCGATCTTCTGTCTGGCGACCGATCTGAACGATCTGAAGCGCCGGCTCGGCAACATCATCGTGGCGCAGACCCGCGCGCGCGAGCCGGTGCGCGCCAGCCAGTTGAAGGCGGCCGGGGCGATGGCGGTGCTGCTGAAGGATGCGGTCGCCCCCAACCTGGTGCAGACGCTGGAAAACAGCCCGGCCTTCATCCATGGCGGCCCGTTCGCCAACATCGCGCATGGCTGCAACTCGGCGATCGCGACGACGACCGCGCTGAAGCTCGCCGATTACGTCGTCACCGAAGCCGGCTTCGGGGCCGATCTCGGCGCCGAGAAATTCTTCGACATCAAGTGCCGCAAGACCGGCCTCAAACCCGACGCGGCGGTCGTCGTCGCCACCGTGCGGGCATTGAAGATGCACGGCGGCATCGCGCGCGACCAGTTGCGGGCCGAGAACGTCGCCGCGCTGGAAGCGGGGTTTGCCAACCTGGCGCGACACCTGGAAAACCTGCGCGGCTTCGGGGTGCCGGCGATCGTCTCGGTCAACCGCTTCAGCGCCGACACCGAGGCCGAGCACGCCAAGCTCAAGGAGCTCTGCGCCGCCCAGGGGGTCGAGGCGGTGATCGCGGATCACTGGGCCTATGGCGGCGAGGGGGCGGCGCCGCTGGCCGAGACCGTCGTCAGGGTCGTCGAGCGCGGCACTGCGAAATTCCAGTTTCTCTACCCGGACGAAATGCCGCTGCGCGACAAGATCAAGACGATCGCGCAGAAGATCTACCGGGCGCGCGACATCGCCTGCGACGGCGCGGTCGAAAGCCGCCTCGCCGAATTGCAGAAGGGCGGCTTCGGTCATTTCCCGGTGTGCATCGCCAAGACGCAATACAGCTTTACCACCGACGCCAACGCCAAGGGCGCGCCGGAGGGGCACGTGCTCGGCGTGCGCGAAATCCGGCTGTCGGCGGGCGCCGAGTTCATCGTTGCGGTCTGCGGCGAGATCATGACGATGCCCGGGCTGCCGCGCGTGCCGGCCGCCAACAGCATCGACCTGACCGAAGACGGCCGCATCACCGGCCTGTTCTAAAGCTGCGGAGCAATCATGAAGTTGGACGACGCGCAAATCTTGGCGTACCCGCGAAAGCTGGTCGAACACGTCATCTTGGGGCTATACGACCAGGTCAACGTGCATCTGGTCAAACTAGCGGGTTTCGACTTCTCGCCGGAGTTGCGTCAGCATTTCCGACGTGAATTGCGCGCTTGGCTTGGTAAAATACAGGCACTGAGATTCAAGCCAAACCGGCGAACGGGGTCGTTCAAGTTCTACTTTGATCTTTTGTTTGATTACCCGTTTGGAGGTGTTGAAATCGAGAATATGCAGCTGATTTTTCGCCAGATCTCCGGGGATTACGAGGATGCGAGGCCGATCAAGACCCCGCAAGAGATGGTTGAGTGGCTGCGGGCGTTTCATATCGAGTTGGCCGAACGCCTGCACAACGGCGAGGATGTGCTCGACCTGATCCCGGAGTAGTACGTTGTGAACCCCGACGAGGTAAAGCGCTGGCGGCGCGGCGAGCGCGAGCGGCTGCTGGCCTGGCGCCAGGCGATGCCGCCGGAGGAACGTCGCCGCTTCGGCGCGCAAGTCGAGGCAGCGCTGCGCGAATTGCTCGCCGATCGGCCGGGCATTCTCGGGGTCTATTGGCCGTTTCGCGCGGAGTTCGATCCTCGCAAGCTGATCGACTGGGCGGTCGCCGCCGGACGCGGCATCGCGCTGCCGGTCGTCGTCGACAAGAAGGGGCCGCTTGAATACCGCGCCTGGCGTCCGGGCGAGACGCTCGTCGACGGGGTGTGGGGCATCCCGGTGCCGGAACGCCGTGACGTCGTGACCCCGGCGATCGTGCTCGCCCCGGTCGTCGGGTTCGATGCCGCCTGCTATCGGCTGGGCTATGGCGGCGGCTATTTCGACCGCACGCTGGCGGCGCTGACGCCACGGCCGCTGGCAATCGGCGTCGGCTTTGCCGAGCAGGCGATCGCGACGATCAATCCGCAACCCTTCGATGTGCCGATGGCCGCGATCGTCACCGAGGCCGGCATCCGCTGGCGCTGAAGCCGGGCGGCGGTCAGGCGTTGTCGCGGGCGATGCGTGCGGCCGAGCGCGGC
>DATLTH010000006.1:0-6264 GCA_035533695.1 Allostellaceae bacterium
ATTTTCATCGGCTACTTGTGGTTTGAAAGTGACCATTCGCGTTGTCGCTGGTGTCGCCGGGCCCGACGCGGCATTGGCGGTGGCGGCATTGCTCGATGAGGCGGCCGGGGCGGTCAGCGCGTTCGAGACGAGCGAAGCAGATGCGCTGTGGCGGGTCGAGGCCTACCCGCGCGTGCCGGTATTGGATGCGGCGTTGGAGGTGCGGCTGCGGCTCGCGGCGGCAGCTTCCGGCGGTCGTCTCATCAACATTGCCGAGGAGCGGTTGCCGGAGCGCGACTGGCTTCTGGAAAACCGCCGCGCCTTTCCGCCGGTGCGCATCGGGCGCTTCTTCATCCACGGCTCACATTGGCAGGGCAGGCCGCCGCCCGGCGCCATCGCGATCGAGATCGACGCGGCAACCGCCTTCGGCACCGGCGAGCATCCCTCGACCGCGGGCGTTCTGCTGGCGCTCGACCTGCTGGCGCGGCATCGCCGTTTCCGCCATCCGCTCGATATCGGCACCGGCAGCGGCATCCTGGCGATCGCCGCGGCGAAGCTATGGCACCATCGCGTGCTGGCGAGCGACATCGACTGCGCTTCGGTGCGGGTCGCGGCCCATCATGTCCGCCGCAACGGGGTCGCCTTCCGGGTACGCCTCGTCTGCGCGCCGGGTTACCGGAGCCGCGCGGTCCGCGGCGGCCGCTACGATCTGATTGTGGCGAATATTCTGGCCCGCCCGCTGGCGCTGATGGCGCGCGATCTGGCCGGCGCGATGATGCCGGGCGGGGTTGCCGTGCTGTCGGGATTACTGCGGCGGCAGGAGGCACAGGTGGTGGCGGCGCACCGGGCTCAGGGCCTCGCCCTGGCGCGCCGTCTGGTCATTGACGGATGGTCGACCCTGATTATGTCTTCGGTTAGGTCCCCGGTTATATCCTCGGGAGCGCGTCGAGATTAGCGGTGGCCGGCGGCGAGCCCGGCGGACCGGCTGAGCGCCATCGCGGGGCCGGCGACCGGCGCCGCATCGATCTCGACAGCCTGGTCAAAGCTCATGACCATCGCCGGGATCTGCGAACGGTGGATGCCGATATCGGCCAGCGAGCGGTCGTCGAGCGCCATCAGCTCGGCGAGGGCGCGCTGCTGTTGGCGCCGTTTCGCCAGGGCGGCGCGCGCGGTCGCGAACAGATTGATCAGTGACATGGTATCGAACTCCTCACCTATTGGTGCACTGCACAAATGGGCGTTTGCGCCGGTGACGGCGATAGGGATGTTCGCAAGGCAGCCATGCGAAAGGTCATTGAGGCTGACACATTCCTGCCAGACTCTACTGCAGCGCAACAGAACTCGCCCGCGGCGGCCCCGCGGGTTAGACTGGGCCGAGTATCAAAAGGAGCGGGCGATGACGGCAGTCGTGGAGCCGGACCGGCGCCATCTGGCGCACTTGCTGAGGGAAGCCGGGTCGGCGTGCGACCCCGAGGGAGTTATCGCGCTGGTGGGCGGCGTGCTGGCGGCGCCGCCGGAGATCGGCACCTCGTGGCATGCCCTCGTCGCCGACCCGACGCCGCCGGCATTGGCCGAGGCGCTGGAGGCGATGCGCGCCTACGTCGCCGAGGATTACCGCGACGGCCTCGACAACGAGGATTTCGCCCGGCTGCCGCGCGCGGCGCGGGTTGCCTTGTTGCAGGAAACCCTGAAGGCGCACCGTCTCGACGGCTTTATCGTGCCGCGCGCCGACGAGCATCAGGGCGAATACGTGCCGGTGTGCGGTCAACGCCTCGCCTGGCTGACCGGCTTTACCGGCTCGGCCGGCATGGCGGTCGTGCTGGCCGGGCGCGCCGCGCTGTTTGTCGATGGCCGCTACACCTTGCAGGCGGCGGCGCAGGTTGATCCAGAATTGTTCGAGATCCGCCACCTCGTCGACGAGCCGCCGGCGCAATGGCTCGCATCGACCCTCGGCAAGGGCATGGTCGTCGGCTATGACCCGTGGCTGCATACGCCGCAGGAGGTCGAGCGGCTGCGTGGCGGCGCCGAGCGCGCCGGCGCAACCCTTAAGCCCGTCACGAACCCGATCGACCACATCTGGCCGGGGCGGCCGCCGATGCCGCTGGCGCCGGTGGTGCCGCATCCCGACCGCTTTGCCGGCGAGAGCGCAGATTCGAAGCGGGCCCGGATCGCGCGCAGCCTCGCCGACTCGGGCGTCGCGGCGGCGGTATTGACCGCGCCCGAATCGATCGCCTGGCTCCTCAACATCCGTGGCGGCGACGTGCCGCACACGCCGCTGCCCTTGTCCTTCGCGATCCTGCGCGCTGACGGCAGCGTCACCCTCTTTATCGACCGGCGCAAGCTCGCCCCCGGCCTCGACCGCCATCTCGGCAATACGGTGACGATCGAGGTGCCCGAACGGCTCGGGCCGACGCTCGAAATCCTCGCGGCCTCGGGCCGGCCGGTGCAGGTCGACCCGGCGAGTGCGGCGTCGTGGATTTTCGACCGGCTGGAGGAGTCGGGCGCCCGTATCCACCGCGCTGCCGACCCGTGCCTCTTGCCGAAAGCCTGCAAGAACCCGGTCGAGCTCGACGGCACCCGCGCCGCGCATCGCCGCGACGGCGCCGCGGTCACCCGCTTCCTCGCCTGGCTCGCCCGCGAGGCGCCGAAGGGGAGCCTGCGCGAGATCGCCGCCAGCGACCGGCTCGAAGCCTTCCGCAAAGAGGGACAATACTTCCGCGACCTGAGCTTCCCGACGATCTCGGGCGCCGGTTCGAACGGCGCGATCGTGCACTACCGCGCGACGCCGGAAAGCGAGAAGCCGCTCCTGCCGGGGACGCTCTATCTGCTCGATTCGGGCGCGCAATATCTCGACGGCACGACCGACATCACCCGCACGGTCGCGATCGGCGCGCCGAGCGAGGAGATGCGCGACCGCTTCACCCGCGTCCTCAAAGGACATATCGCGCTCGCGACGGCGCGCTTTCCGAAGGGCACGACCGGCGCCCAGCTCGACTCCCTCGCGCGCCGCGCGCTGTGGCAGAAGGGGCTCGATTACGACCACGGCACCGGCCACGGCGTCGGCAGCTACCTCTCGGTGCACGAGGGGCCGCAGCGCATCTCGAAGGCGCCGAACGCCCAGCCGCTATTGCCCGGGATGATCGTCTCGAACGAGCCCGGCTACTACAAGACCGGCGCCTACGGCATCCGCATCGAGAACCTGATCGTCGTGCAGCCCTCCCCGGAAGGAGGCGAGCGCGACATGCTGTGCTTCGAGACGCTGACCCTGGCGCCGATCGACCGCAATCTGATCGCCCGCGAGCTGCTCATGCCCGAGGAAATCGCCTGGTTCGATGCCTACCACGCCAGGGTGCGCGAGGTGCTGACGCCGCTGGTCGATGCGGCGACCGCAGAGTGGCTCGCAGCGGCGACGGCGCCGATCGGGTGAAAAGTTCGCAAAAGGACCATCCCGGCGCAGGCCGGGACCCAAGCGTCAACCCGCTCCAAATCGGCCCCGTGGGTCCCGGCCTTCGCCGGGATGACGCCGTTCTTGCTTGAGGAGCCGCGCATGAGCGTGCAGACCCGGGCCAAGCGCCTGTCGGTCACCCAGATCCATCAGCGCAAGGGCGGCGACAAGATCGTCTGCCTGACCGCCTACACGGCCTCGGTCGCGCGTCTCCTCGACGAGGCGTGCGATCTCCTCTTGGTCGGCGACAGCCTGGCGATGACCGTCTACGGCTTCGACAGCACGCTGCCGGTGACGCTCGACATGATGATCGCGCACGGTGCCGCGGTGGTGCGCGCGACCGGGCACGCGCTGATCACAGTCGATCTGCCGTTCGGCAGCTATCAGGCCTCGCCCGAACAGGCGTTTCACGCCGCCGCGCGGGTGCTGGCCGAGACCGGCTGCGCCGCC
This sequence comes from Allostellaceae bacterium, assembly GCA_035533695.1. Taxonomy (GTDB): domain Bacteria; phylum Pseudomonadota; class Alphaproteobacteria; order ATCC43930; family CGMCC-115725; genus DATARH01. Next base: position 3,875 of record DATLTH010000006.1, read on the forward strand.
GTCAAGCTGGAGGGCGGCGAGGAGATGGCCGAGACGGTCGCCTTCCTCACCCGCCGAGGCGTGCCGGTGATGGGCCATGTCGGGCTGACGCCGCAGGCGGTCAATGCGCTGGGCGGCTATCGCTCGCGCGGTCACGCGCAGGCCGAGCGCGACAAGATCCTGAGCGACGGCATCGCGATCGCCGAGGCCGGCGCCTTCTCGCTGGTCATCGAAGGGGTGGCGGAACCGCTGGCGCGCGAATTGACCGCGGCAGTCGCGGTGCCGACGATCGGCATCGGCGGCTCGCCGGAATGCGACGGGCAGATCCTGGTGATCGACGACATGCTCGGCCTCTTCACCGAATTCACCCCGCGCTTCGTCAAGCGCTACCGCAACCTCGGCGACGAGATCCGCGCCGCGGCGCGCGAGTATGCTGACGACGTGCGGGCAGGCCGCTTCCCGGCCCCCGAGCATACCTACGCGGCGGCACGCCCGCTCAAGAAGTAGGACCGGCCGAGTCCCGTACCGCAACCGTGACAATAGGCGATACTCCTTCGCCGTATTGTGGCGCGGCGTTAAGCTCGCCGCGAATCCGCGGAGGAAAACGCCATGACCGCCCCCCAGAGCGCCCATCGCCCGACCATCGCCGTCACCCGCCATGCGATCGCCGCCGGGCATTACCTCGCGGCGACCGCCGGGTTCGACATCTTGCAGGCGGGCGGCAACGCGATCGACGCCGGCGTTGCCGCCGGCATCGCGCTCGGGGTCGTGCAGAGCGACCTCGTCAACTGCGCCGGCGTCGCGCCGATCCTGGTCTACCTTGCCGACAAGCGCGAGGTCGTGACGATCGCCGGCCTCGGGACGTGGCCAAAGGCGCTCGATCCCGAATTGTTCATGCGCGAGCACGGCGGCAAGATCCCGGTCGGGGTCTTGCGCACGGTCGTGCCGGCGGCGCCCGACGCGTGGATCACCGCGCTCAAGCGCTGGGGCACGATGAGCTTCGGCGAGGTCGCGGCGGCGGCGATCCGCCTGGCGCGCGACGGCTTTCCGATGTATCCGCTAATGGCGGCGAGCCTCGAAAAGCACGCCGAGCGCCACGCCATGTGGCCGTCGTCTGCGGCGGTCTATCTGCCGAACGGCCGCCCGCCCCGGGCCGGCGAGGTGTTTGTGCAGAGCGACCTCGGCGCCTCGCTGCAATACCTGGCCGACCAGGAGACTGCCGCATCCGGCCGCGGCCGCGAGGCCGGGCTCGACGCCGCCCGCGACGCGTTCTACCGCGGCGACATCGCCCGCCAGATCGTCGCCTTCATGAAGCAAGAGGGCGGGATCTTGTCGGCCGAGGACCTCGCCGAATACCATTCCCCGGTCGGCCCGGCCGAGCGGCGCCGCTTTGGCGACCTCGACGTTTTCACCTGCGGCGCGTGGTGCCAGGGGCCGGTGCTGTTGCAGACGCTGGCGCTGCTGGAAGGCACCGATCTGAAGGCGCTCGGCCACAACAGCGCCGATTACGTACACACCCTCACCGAAGCCTTGAAGCTCGCCTTCGCCGACCGCGAAGCCTATTACACCGACCCGGCGGTCGGGCACGTGCCGCTCGCGGCGCTGATGTCGTCGGAATATGCCGCCGAGCGACGGAAGCTGATCCGCCCGGACCAGGCGTGGCCCGAGATGCCGCCGCCGGGCGAGCTTGGCGCTCCGGTCGGATTTGGCGAGCAGAGGCTGCGCGCCAGCGCGCCCAACCCGTTCCCCGAGCCCGACACCTCCTATGTCTGCGTCGCCGACCGCTGGGGCAACATCTTCTCGGCGACGCCGAGCGACGGCTCGTACGGCTCGCCGGTGGTGCCGGGGGTCGGGTTCATCCCGTCGAACCGCGGCTCGCAGTCGCGCCCCGACCCGCGCCATCCGGCCGGCGTCGCCCCCGGCAGGCGGCCGCGCCTGACCCCCAACCCGGCCCTGGCGATCAGGGGCGACGGCGCCGAGTTCCTGCCGTTCGGCACACCGGGGGGCGATGTGCAGACCCAGGCGATGCTGCAGGTATTGCTCAACATCTTCGTCCACGGCCAGGACGTGCAGGCGGCGATCGAAAGCCCGCGCTTCGCCAGCTACAGCTATCCCTCCTCGTTCGCGCCCTACGACTATTATCCCGGAAGGCTCAGCATCGAGGGCCGCTTCCCGCCCGCGGTGATCGACGAACTGGCGCGTCGCGGCCACAAGATCGAGCGGTGGCCGGAGTGGCACTGGCTCGCCGGCGCGGTCTGCGCGATCAAGACCGATCCGAAGCGCGGCGTCATGGAAGCCGGCGCCGACCCGCGCCGCGCCGCCTACGCTTTGGGATGGTGAAATAAGCCCTCACCCGCACTGCGGGAGAGGGGGGAACCGCTCGCAAAGCGAGCGGGGGGTGAGGGTCCGGG
>DATLTH010000007.1:0-3118 GCA_035533695.1 Allostellaceae bacterium
AGCGTGGAAGATCCAGCTCATCGAGGCAGACAATCCGCAATGGATCGATCTCTATCCGTCTATCGCGGTGTGATCGCAGGAAGGAACGAGACGAGCGGTGGGTCCCTGCTTGCGCAGGGACGACACCCGGAAATTCTCGGAGATTACAAAATTCTGGGAGATTACAGATGACCACAGCCCTCGAAGGCGTCCGTATTCTCGATATGGGCCACGTCCAGGCGGCGCCGACCGCGACGCAGCTGTTGGCCTGGATGGGGGCCGATGTGATCAAGGTCGAGATGCCCGGCCGCGGCGACATCACCCGCGGCCAGTTGCGCGACGTGAAGGGGGCGGACAGCCTCTATTTCACGATGCTCAACTCGAACAAGCGCTCGATCACGATCAACCTGAAGTCGCCCGGCGGCAAGAAGGTCCTCGAAGAGATGATCCAGCGCTGCGACGTCATGGTCGAGAATTTCGGGCCGGGCGTGCTCGACCGCCAGGGCTTCACCTGGGAGCGCATCCACGAGATCAACCCGCGCATCATCTATGCCTCGATCAAGGGGTTCGGCCCCGGCCGCTACGCCGATTTCAAGGCCTACGAGAATGTCGCGCAATGCATGGGCGGGGCGGCTTCGACGACGGGGTGGGACGACGGCCCGCCGACCGTGACCGGCGCCCAGATCGGCGACAGCGGCACCGGGGTGCATCTCGTGTCGGGCATTCTCGCCGCCTTGTTCCAGCGCGAGCGTACCGGCCAGGGCCAGCGGGTCGAGGTGGCGATGGTCGATTCGGTGCTGAATTTGTGCCGGGTCAAGATGCGCGACCAGCAGCGCATCATGAAGGGGCCATTGCCGGAATATCCCAACGAGGAGTTCGGCGATGCGGTGCCGCGCGCCGGCAACGCCTCGGGCGGCGGCCAGCCGGGCGCCGCATTGCGCTGCGCGCCGGGCGGCCCCAACGACTATGTCTATGTGATCATCCAGCCGCCGTGCTGGGCGCCCTTGATGAAGATCGTCGGGCATGAGGAATTGATCGACGACCCGCATTACGCCACCCCCGAGGCGCGCCTGTCGCATATCCCCGACTGCTTTTCGATTATCGAAGAGTGGACGATGACCAAGACCAAGTTCGAGGTCATGGACACGCTCAACCCGTTCGACATTCCGTGCGGCCCGATCCTGTCGATGAAGGACATCTACGGGGACAAGGAGCTCTACGAGCGCGGCATGCTGGTCGAGCTCGACCATCCGACGCGCGGCCGCTATGTGCAGGTCGGCATGCCGATCAAATTGTCCGACTCGCCCCCCGTGGTCGAGCGCTCGCCATTGTTGGGCGAGCATACCGACGAGGTGCTCGGCTGGCTCGGCTATGGCGACGGCGACATCAAGAAGCTGCACGACGACGGCGCGGTGTAGCGCCGCGCTTTCCCCCTGTCGTAGGATGGGCTGAGCGTAGCGAAGCCCATCATCCCACCGCGGGGCAAAAGCGATGGGCTTCGCGATGCTCAGCCCATCCTACTAGGTGATCGGATCACCATGCGTTCCCAGCCAGCACACGATCGCCGCATTCATCCCGGATCCGGGCGGCGGCGCGGCCTCGATCACCCGAAGGGCCGCCAGGTCGACCCGGCGGCGCTTGCCGAGGTCCAGGTATTGCTCGGCGAGGGCGAGCGGCGCCGCGATCTGTTGATCGAGCACCTGCACCTGCTGCAGGACCATTTCGGCTGTCTCCATGCCCGGCATCTGGTGGCGCTCGCCGAGGAGATGCGCCTCGCGCTGACCGAAATCTACGAGGTCGCCTCGTTCTACGCCCATTTCGACATCGTGATGGACGACGAGACGCCGCCGCCCTCTGTGACCGTGCGCGTGTGCGACAGCCTCTCTTGCGCGCTCGGCGGCGCGGAGCTACTGCTCGACGATTTGCGCGCCCGGCTTGGCGCCCAGTTCGCAGACACCGTGCGGGTGGTGCGGGCGCCGTGCATGGGCGGCTGCGACAAGGCGCCGGTGGTGGCGATCGGCCATGCGCTGCACGAGCATGCGACGAGGGACAGCGTCGCCGCCGCGGTCGCGGCCGGCGGTGCGCACCCGGCGGTCCCGGCGTATGGCGGCCTCGACCAATACCGCGCCGATGGCGGCTACCGGCTGCTGCAGGCATGTCTCTCGGGCTCGCGGCCGGTCGAGGAGGTCATCGCCGCGCTGGAGAATTCCGGGTTGCGCGGGCTAGGCGGCGCCGGCTTTCCGACCGGGCGCAAATGGCGCCTGGTGCGCCAGGAGGCGGGGCCGCGCCTCTTCGCCGTCAACGCCGACGAGGGCGAGCCCGGCACGTTCAAGGACCGCTATTTCCTCGAAACCGACCCGCACCGCTTTCTCGAAGGCATGCTGATCGCCGCCTGGGCGATGGAGGCGGCCGACACCTACATCTACCTGCGCGACGAATACCCGCAATGCCGCGAAATCCTTGAGAAGGAGATCGCTGCGGTCGAGGCGGCGGGGCTGGCGCGGCACACGAAAATCCATCTGCGGCGCGGCGCCGGCGCCTACATCTGCGGCGAGGAATCGGCGATGCTCGAATCGATCGAGGGCAAGCGCGGATTGCCGCGCCACAAGCCGCCGTTTCCGGCGCAAATCGGCCTGTTCGGACGCCCGACCCTCATAAACAATGTCGAAACCCTGTTCTGGGTGCGCGACATCGTCGAGAAAGGGCCGGAGTGGTTCACCAGCCAGGGCCGCAACGGCCGCAAGGGCTTGCGTACGTTCTCAGTGTCGGGGCGGGTCAAGGAGCCGGGGGTCAAGCTCGCGCCCGCCGGCATCACCGCGCGCGAACTGATCGACGAATTCTGCGGCGGGATGGCCGACGGGCACGTCTTCAAGGGCTACCTGCCGGGCGGCGCCTCGGGCGGCATCTTGCCAGCCTCGAAGGCCGACATTCCCCTGGATTTCGGCACGCTCGAAGCCGAAGGCTGCTTTACCGGCTCGGGGGCGGTTGTCGTGCTGTCGGACAAGGACGACATGAAGGCGGTCGCGCTCAACCTGCTGCGCTTTTTCGAGGACGAGAGTTGCGGCCAATGCACCCCGTGCCGCGTCGGCACCGAGAAGGCGGTGAAGTTGATGGCCGAGCCGCGCTGGGACGACGCGCT
>DATLTH010000008.1:0-3783 GCA_035533695.1 Allostellaceae bacterium
GGCTTCGGTTAGGCTGCGAAACCCGATACCCCTCACCCGCAGGGCTTCGACGGTTTCGATCAGCTGCTTCATCGACCGCGCCAGCCGGTCGAGCTTCCACACGATCAGCGTGTCGCCGCTGCGCGCGAATTCGAGCGCGTCGTGCAAGGCCGGGCGGTCGGTAACCGCACCCGACATCTGCTCGGTGAAAATCTTGGCGCACCCTGCTTCGGTCAGGGCGTCGCGCTGCAAGGCGAGGTTCTGGTCGACGGTTGACACGCGGGCGTAGCCGAGCAGCATCGGTTTCGCCGTGATGTCGCCGGCATCGGATGATCGCGCTCGCGCGACCTTCGGTGCAGCCGGCCGAAGTCGCCGCTTCAGCCGCGCAACTGTGCGAGCAGCCTTTGTCCGTTTGATCGTCATGATCCCTCTCGAAACTCAACCGCACTCTTGCCTTTTGCGAGGTTAGAATCAAGAATGAGTTGTGAGAGACGTTTAAGCCGTTTTGCGCAGAGAGGTTTCCGGTTGGCCCACGCCTCTCAAAAACCCTCGTATTTGAGAGGCGAATCCCAACGAGCAGAATGTTTGAGACCGCAATGTCGGCTGTCTGATGGAAGGCCGACGATCGGGCTTTTTCGTCGGCCGGATATGCGCCGCAGCGGTCATTGCTAGAGGGGAAGGACGCACGCGCGGCGCGTAACGTCGGCGGCTAGAAAATCACTGGGGTCCCGCTCTACGACGCCTTGGCCAGCGCCGCCTCGATGGTCGCGACCCAGCCCTTTTGGTCCGCGGTCAGCTTGCCCTCGGCATCGAGGCGTTTGAGGATCGCCAGAGCCTCGGTCAGGTTGGCCTTGGCGTTGCCGCCAGCGGACGCAACCTTGTACAGGCTGACCACAAGATCGTGCTGCCACTGAGTGTTGCTCGGGTCCCTTTGCGCCAGCGCCTTCGCGATCGCGAGGCCGTCGCGATCGGCGGCCAGCGCGCCGGCGAGATCGCCCTGCGCCTGAAGCACGCCGCCGATCTTCTCGTCGCTGACCGACAGGTCGCGCTGCCACTCGGTGTTGCTCGGGTCCTTTTGCGCCAGCCCCTTCCGGATCGCGAGGCTGTCGCGATAGGCGGCCAGCGCGCCGGCGAGATCGCCCTGCGCCTGAAGCACGTCGCCGACCCTCTCGTCGCTGATCGACAATACGAGCTGGTAATCGGTGTTGTCCGGGGCCGAGGCCAGCAAGGCCCGGAGGATGTCTCTCGCCTTTTGTGCGGCGGCGAGGGCTCCCTTGGTGTCACCGAGCGCCAGCAGCTCATGGGAGGTCTCCTCGAGCGCCGCGGCCCGGCTGCGTTGCAGGTCGGGCGAGGTCTGGCCGCCCTGGGCGAGCTGGTCCTGCAATTTCGTCGCCTGGTCGAGGATTTGCTTGATCACCGGCGCCGGCACCCCGAGGTCGCGGAACTTCTGTACGATATTGAAGATCAGCCCGTCCGCGGTCCTTGTCGCCAGCGCCAGGCTGTGCTGTGCCGCGGCCTTTTCGCGTTCCGCCGCCGCCTGTGCTGCTTGCGCCGCTGCCGCCTCATGCTGGGCGCTGCGCCATTGCCAGCCGGCGAGCCCCGCAAGCGCGAGGGCGACGACGAGACCCGACGCGGTCACCCCAAAAATCACCCGCCGCCGCCGGCGCTCGGCCGCCACCCGCGCGTCGTCCGCGGCGATCGAGGCGGCGATGTAGCGGTGCAGCTCAGGGGGCAGGTCGGCTTCGCGCCGCTCGAACCACAGCCGCGCCACCGCCAGCCGCCGCCCGGTCAGGAGATCGTTATCGGCCTCGGCAGCGTCCTCCTCGACCTGGCTGCGCCACACCAGAAACTCGCGTTCCTCGTCGAGCCACGCCGCCAGGCGCGGCCAGCGCCGCAGCAATTGCTCGTGCGCGACCTCGACCACCGGCTCGGCGTCGGCGGCGCCGGCCAGGCTGAGGAGGCGCCAGCGCTCGCTCGCCAGCGTTTCCGCCAGCCGCCATTCCGCCGGTTCGCACTCGCTGCGCCTCGCCCGCCGGCGCACCGCCTCACCGGTCTTCGGCACCTGCGCCAGATGCAATGTGAAGAGCCGCCGTACCGCAGCCGCCTCGCTCGCATGCTCGGCGAGAAACGCCTCGGCCCGCTTGCGCAGCGGCGCCGCGACATCGACGATGTCGGGGCTGTCCGACCAGCGCAGCACGCCGTCGCCGCGCTCCAGCATGGCGAGCCAGAGGTCGTGCATCAGGTCGGAGAGCAGCGGCAGCGCCCCCGCCTCGCGCTGCGTCGCTTCGACCACGCGCCGCACCATGTCGGTGCTCTCGAACCGCGCCCCCAGCGTCTCGGCCGGCTTGCGCACGATCTCGGTCAGCACGTCGTCGGCCAGCGGCAAAATGTCGACGCGTTCGGAGGCGTCAAACAGGTCGCGGTCGTTCTGATAGGGCGTGTAATAGTCGGAGCGCAGACTCAACAGCACCGAAAACGCCTCGTGCTCGGCCGCCTCGGCGAGCAGGCGCGAGAAGCGGCCGGCGCTCTCCGCGTTGGTTTCGGCGTAAAGCTCTTCACCCTGGTCGATATAGAGCACAAAGCGCCGCGGCGGCTCGGCACCGAGCGCCTGGGCCAGCCGGTCGCGCGCGGCATGCAGCACGTCGCGCAGCCTGGTGCCGTCGGCGAGCTGCCGCGCCCAATTGTCGGCCTCGCTATTGATCGCCGCCGGGCTCGTCTCGTAAAGCTGGGCGAAAGCCAGCGCCAGTTCCTTGAGCGGCTGGTCGCCGGGGCGGACGACCAGCGGCAGATAAGCACGGCTGTCGGCCAGCGCGGTTGGCCACGCGCCGGCGGCCAGCGGCCAGGCCTGCGACTTCAGCCGCGCGACGATGCCGGCGCGGGCGAGCGACGATTTGCCGACGCCCGATTGCCCGATCAGCGCGACGATGCGGTCCGGCCGCCGCGCCAACAGGTCAAGGATCGTCGCGGTCTCGCTCTCGCGGCCGAAGAAGAATGCTGCGTCGGCCTCCTGCAGCGCCGGCAGGCCCTTATAGGGCTGAAAATGGCGCCAGCGGTTCTCGTCCGCCGGAAGACTCTCTTCGAGCGCGCGCACGATCGCCGCCAATGCCTCGGGCGCGACCGGGTCGGCGGCGAAAATCTGGTGCAGTTGGGCGAAAAACGGCAGACCCGGCGCCGGCGCCGTCATCACCACCGGCACCAGACGCGGCCGCCCGGCGCCCGAGCGCGACAGCCGCAGCGCCTCGTAATATTCCAATTCCTGCCACGGCCCGATCCGCGCCCCGGCGAGAAACAGCACCGCGTCGGCGCCGGCGATCTCGTCGGCCAACCGCGGCAGCCAATAGGCGCCGGCCGCGTTATTGCGCGGCGCCAGATAGCATTCGGTGCCGGGGCGCTTCAGGCTCAGCGCCGCTTCCACCGCGCGGGCAACCGCGCCGTCCGGCGTGTGGTAGCTGATGAACACGCGCATCAAGCGGATTCGCGTACCGGTCGAACGCGCTTGTCAATACTCGCCGAACAACCCTCCTGGAGCGTCCGGTCTTTGGGGTAGAGCGGCCATTGTCAAACGCTCGGGGTATTCGCGGTGCGCGCGGCGGGGATGTAACGATAGAGCGTTGCCGGAGAGACGCCGAGCCGTTGCGCGATTTGAGTTACGGCGATGTCGGGATTGGCGAGCATCGCCTTGGCCGCCTCGATGTCCTCGTCGGTGAGTTTCGGCGGTCGGCCTCCCGTGCGGCCAGCGCGCCGCGCGGCCGCCAGGCCCGCCTGGGTGCGCTCGCGGATCAGGCTGCGCTCGAATTCTGCCAG
>DATLTH010000009.1:0-3495 GCA_035533695.1 Allostellaceae bacterium
CTGCGGGCGTGCGGCGCGGGCTGCGTGTTCATCGCCGGGTTCGATGCCGCGCGGCTGACCGGTCAGCTGGAGCCCTATCTCCCGGCCGGCGCGCGGGTTGTCAGCCTCGATGCGATGCGCCTCCCGGAGGAGCGGCTGACCAATCGCCGCGTCTATCTCGATCCGCTCAATTTCGCGACCAATTTTGCGCTGTTCCGCGACACCGACGAATTGCACACGCGGATCGTCACGGCGAATTACTGGGCCGGCTACGGCTCGCCCGACGTCGCCTGCTGGCTGACCCTGTTCGACGGCGACGGCGCCGTGATCGCCGAATGGTGCGAAGCGTGCGGCGACGGCGCCATCGTCATCGACAGCCGCGAGGTGCGGGCGCGGTTCGGCCTCGGCGCCTTCGCCGGCCAGCTGTTCATCCATGTCGTCGGCGCCGCCGGACACGATGTCGTCAAATACGCTCTCGACACCTTCGGGAGCGCGGGCGCGGCGCCGGACGGCGCATTGTCCTGCACGCATGACGCCAACGCCTGGCCCGCCGACCGCTATGCCGGCCTGCCGGCTCCGGCATCGGGCGAGCGGGTCGTCCTGTGGGTCCAGAACAGCCATCCGACACCGATCCCGGCCGGCGCCATCGGCCTCAACCCGATGGGCGAGGAGGCGGTCGTCACATTACCCGAAGCGATCGGGCCGTTCGCCAGCCGCGCCCTCGATGTCGCCGAGCTGCTACCGGGGCTCGCCTGGCCGCGGCAGATCGAAGTGCGCGCCGGCAAGCACGTCGTACGCCCGCGTTACGAAATCATCGCGGGCAAACGACGCCGCATCGCGCATGTCAACGTCGAGCGCGACGATCTGAAGCCCGACGCCGAGCTTCCCCGTCTCGCCGAACAGCTCGGCAAGGGCTACCTGCTGCCGGCGCCGATCCTGCCGCGCGGCGAGTGGCAAAGCATTCTGCTGCCGACGCCGATGGCGGTGTCGCAAAACGAATTGCCGGTCGCCGCGCTCCTCTACGATTGCGAGGGCAACGAGATCGCGCGGCTGCCGCTCGGCCGGCTGCGGCGCGACCACGCAACCGCGCTGGTGCTCGATCCGGTCGGCGACGCGATCGGAGGTCGGTGCGGCAATGCCTACGGCCATGTCGAACTGGTCTATGATTTCACCGACGGCGGCAGCGGCGACGGCTGGCTGCACGGGCTGTTCCGCTACCGCCATCGCCGCAGCCTGCATGCCGCCGAAACCAGCTTTGGCGCGCACGTCTTCAATACGATCCTCGTTTACCGCGACGAGCCGCAATCCTATGTCGGGAGTCCGCCCGGCCTGTCGACCCGGCTGTTCCTGCGGCTCGGCGAGGATGGTTACGACACGCTGTGTCACCTCATCTACCCGGCGTCGCTCCGGTGGCGGCCGCACAGCGCGACCGAGATCATCCTGCACAACCGCAGCGGAACCGAGATCGCCCGCGCGGCGCTGGTGATTCCCTGCTCCGGCTCGCGGCTGCTGCGCTACCACGAGCTGTTCGACGCAAGGGCGCGCGCCGAAGCCGGCGCCGGCGCCTATGCCGTCATCCGCGACCCGACCTGTCGGCTGTTCGGCTATCATGGACTGCTCGGCCGCGACGGCGCGTTCAGCCTCGACCATATGTTCGGGTTTTGACATCGGCGTTTTTCACACGCGCCGCGTGTCCCGTCGTCGCGGCGCCGGAAAATGCTGTATTATGCTGCCAAATTAATCGGACCCCGGGGGACTTGAGAACCGCGCGATGCCGGAGCAGCACCACAGCAGGATCTTGATCATCGGCGCGGGCCCCGCCGGCTATACCGCGGCGATCTACGCGGCGCGCGCCAACCTGCACCCGATCCTGGTGACCGGAATCCAGCCGGGCGGCCAGCTGACGATCACCACCGATGTCGAGAACTACCCGGGCTTCGCCGACATCATCCAGGGTCCCTGGCTGATGGAGCAGATGCAGCACCAGGCGCAGCATGTCGGCACCCGCGTCATCCTCGACCACATCGTCGCGCTCGATCTGTCGCGGCGGCCGTTCACCGCGACCGGCGATTCGGGCGATCTCTACCGCGGCGATGCGCTGATCATCGCGACCGGCGCGCAGGCCCGCTGGCTCGGCGTGCCGGGCGAGGAGACATACCGCGGCTTTGGCGTATCGGCCTGTGCGACCTGCGACGGTTTCTTCTTTCGCGACAAGGCCGTCTTTATCGTCGGCGGCGGCAACACCGCTGCTGAGGAAGCGCTCTACCTGACCAATCATGCGCGGCGGGTCACCCTGGTGCACCGGCGCAATGCCTTGCGCGCGGAGAAGATCCTGCAGGACCGGCTGTTCCGCAACCCCAAGATCGACATCATCTGGGACAGCGTTGTCGAAGAGATTGTCGGCGTTCCCGAGCCGCCGGAAGTGACCGGCATCCGATTGCGCAATGTGAAGAGCGGCGCGGTCAGCGAGCATGCCTGCGACGGCGTATTCGTCGCGATCGGGCATACGCCGGTCACCGATCTGGTCGCCGGCCATCTGCCGCTCGACCGCGAGGGCTATATGCTGACCGCCCCCGATTCGACGGCGACGGCAATCCCCGGCGTCTTTGCCGCGGGCGACGTCAAGGACAAGGTGTTTCGCCAGGCGGTGACCGCCGCCGGGCTCGGTTGCATGGCGGCGCTCGAGGCCGAGAAGTTTCTCGCCGGCCAGGAGGATGCAGCGGCAGCGCGCGCCGCCGAATAGCGAATCGCACATCGGGGCGCGTGGGGAGGAGGCCTCCCGGAAGGCAAAGAAATGGCGATGGATTGGGACAAGTTGCGGGTTTTTCACGCGGTCGCCGAGGCGGGCAGCTTCACCCATGCGGGCGAGGCGCTCAATCTCAGCCAGTCGGCGGTCAGCCGCCAGATCAGCGCACTGGAAGAGAGCCTCAGCGTGCCGTTGTTTCACCGCCATGCGCGCGGCCTCATCCTGACCGAGCAGGGCGAACTCTTGTTCCGCACCGCGCGCGAGGTGTTTGCCAAATTGGCGATGTCGGAAAGCCTGATTTCCGAATCGAAGGACCGGCCGAAGGGACCGCTGAAGATCACCACGACGGTGGATTTCGGCTCGATCTGGCTGACCCCGCGCATCCGCGAATTTCTCGATCTCTACCCGGAAATTCAGGTCAGCCTCCTGGTCGACGATACGGAGCTCGACCTGTCGATGCGCGAAGCAGACGTGGCGATCCGCATGTCGCCGCCGCGCCAGCCCGATCTGATCCAGCGTCATCTGGTCAGCGTCCAGATTCATATCTACGGCACGACCGAGTACCTCAAGAAATACGGCACGCCGCAGCGCGCCGAGGATCTCGACGAGCATCGCCTGATCGTCTACGGCGAGGATGCCCGCCCGCCGGCGCCGGGGGTGAACTGGCTGCTCGACACCGGCGCCAAGCCGGGCCGCGACCGTCGCCCGATCCTCAGTGTGAACAACACTTACGGCAAATTGCGCGCGGTCAATAGCGGCCTCGGGCTTGC
>DATLTH010000010.1:0-7725 GCA_035533695.1 Allostellaceae bacterium
TCTGGGTTCCCGCTTCCGCGGGAATGACGGGATTGATGCGATGAGTTTGCGGGTTGGGCCGTTCGATCTCGAAGTGCAGCGCCGCGGCAGCGGGCGGCCGATCCTGCTCGTCCACGGCATCAACCCGATCAGCCCAAAAGCACCGTTTGTCGACCTGCTGGCCGCACATGGCGAAGTGATCGCGCCGTCGCATCCCGGCTTCGGCACGTCGCCGCGGCCGGATGATTTCGACACGATGTACGACCTCGTCCAGCTCTACCGGGAAATCCTCGACGCGCTGCCCGCGAAGGCTGTGGTGATCGGCTTCTCGTTCGGCGGCTGGATCGCCGCCGAGGTCGCGGCCGGCGGGCATCCGAAGCTCGACCGGCTGGTCCTGGTCGATCCGGTCGGCATCAAGCTGGGCGGCCGCGAGGAGCGCGACATCGCCCATTTCTTCAATACTTCGCCAGCCGAGCTGCACGGCCGCGCCTGGCACGATCCGGCGAACCGGCCGGCCGGGGTCTACGGTCTTGGCTGGCAGGCCAATATCGACGATGCGATGAGCGATGAGGACATGGTCGTCCTCGCCCGCAACTGGGATGCGCTGTGCCTCTATGCCTGGCGCCCGCATTTGTACAACCCGCAACTGAAGCACTGGCTGCGCCGCGTCGCGGTCCCGACGCTGGTGCTGTGGGGCGAGAGCGACAGCATCGTCAGCGCGGATTACGGCCGCGCCTATGCGGGGTTGATCCCGGGCGCCCGGTTCGAGGCCATAGCGCAGGCCGGACACCATCCCGAACTGGAGCAGCCGCAGGCGTTTGTCGCTGCGCTCGCGCGGTTTCTGGAGCAAATCGCATGATGTTCATCATCCGCAGCGGCGGCGAGCGGCCCGCGGTGCCGGGCATCATAATCAAGCTCAGCCGCCAGACGCCGGCGGTCGTGCCGGACGCGGCGGGCAAGACCGATTTCTTCTGCGTCGGCGAGACGGAGGCGATGAAGGCGGCGGGCGACGCCGGCTGGACCGTCGTCGAATTGCACGACGGCTATTACGAGGATGGCGCGGGCGGCGGGGTCGGCATCTGGGGCCAGGGCCGCTATTGGGAGATCCGCAGCGAACCCCTGACAATTGCCGAAGCCTGCGGTCCGGCCGGGGACGGCGAAACCGCGCCGAAAGAGGGCGAGCACGTCGAGGTCCGCCGCGCCATCTTCGGGGCATAGGCGCGACAATCCTTAAGATTCCGCACCTTCATCCGTTTGGGAGTCCGGCATGAGCGAGGCCGCGTTCCACGAGTTGTTCCCGCTGGGCGAGGACGACGCACCCTACAGGAAACTGACCGGCGACCATGTCGCGCTGGCCTCGTTCGATGGCGAGCGGGTGGTCAAGGTTGAGGCGCAGGCGCTGACGCTGCTGGCGCGCCAGGCGTTTATTGACAGCGCCCACCTGCTGCGCCCCGGCCACCTCCAGCAGTTGCGCGCGATCCTCGACGACCCCGGAGCTTCGGCCAACGACCGGTTTGTCGCGTTCGACCTCTTGAAGAACGCCAACATCGCCGCCGGCAAGGTATTGCCGATGTGCCAGGACACCGGCACCGCGATCGTCATGGGCAAGAAGGGCGAGCGGGTGTGGACCGGTGCCGACGACGCGGCGGCGATATCCGAGGGCATCCGCCGGACCTATACCGAAACCAATCTGCGCTACAGCCAGGTCGCACCCTTGTCGATGTACCAGGAGGTCAATACCGGCGACAATCTGCCGGCACAGATCGACCTGTATGCCGAGCCCGGCGATCAGTACAAGTTCCTGTTCATCGCCAAGGGCGGCGGCTCGGCCAACAAGAGTTTCCTGTTCCAGGCGACGCCGGCGGTGTTGAACCCGAAAGCGCTGTTGAAATTTATCGACGACCGCATCCGCACGCTCGGCACCGCGGCCTGCCCGCCCTATCACCTGGCGATCGTGATCGGCGGCACCTCGGCCGAGATGAACCTGAAGACCGTAAAGCTCGCGAGCTGCCGCTACCTCGACACCCTGCCCTCGACAGGCAACAAATTCGGCCAGGCCTATCGCGACCGCGATTTCGAGGCCGAGGTCTTGGCATTGACCCGCGCGCTCGGCATCGGCGCGCAATTCGGGGGCAAATATTTCTGCCACGATGTGCGGGTGATCCGCCTGCCGCGCCACGGCGCCTCTCTCCCGATCGGCATCGGCGTGTCGTGCTCGGCCGACCGCCAGATCCTCGGCAAGATCACCGCCGAGGGGGTCTTTCTCGAGGAACTGGAAGAGAACCCGGCGCGCTTTCTGCCCGAGATCGACAGCGCCGCTTCGGAGGGCGAGGTCGTACAGATCGACCTGTCGCGGCCGATGGACGAAATCCGCCTCACCCTGTCGCAACACACCGTCAAGACCCGCCTCAGCCTCAACGGCACGCTGATCGTCGCGCGCGACATCGCTCATGCCAAATTGCAGGAGCGGCTCGACCAGGGCCTGGGTCTGCCGCAATACGTCAAGGACCACCCGATCTACTATGCCGGCCCGGCCAAGACGCCGCAGGGCTATGCCTCGGGCTCGTTCGGGCCGACGACGGCCGGGCGGATGGACAGCTATGTCGGCCCGTTCATGGAAGCGGGCGGCAGCTTTGTCACATTGGCCAAGGGCAATCGCGGCCCCGAGGTGCGCGAGGCGTGCAAGAAATACGGCGGCTTCTATCTCGGCTCGGTCGGCGGGCCGGCGGCGCGGCTGGCGCAGGACTGCATCAGGAAGGTCGAGGTGCTCGAATATCCCGAACTCGGCATGGAGGCGATCTGGCGTATCGAGGTCGTCGACTTCCCGGCGTTCATTGTGGTCGACGACAAGGGCAATGATTTCTTCGCTTCCCTCACCTGAGCGCGGGGCCGGCTGATTGGCACGGGATGCCCTGCCGGCCGCGTTGCTCAACGGCGACAGTGACGCCTGGGGCGCTTTTGTCCGCCGCTATGGCGGGCTGATCGCCGCGGCGGTGCGCGGCGTCGCGCTCGGCCACGGCGACGTCGAAGACCTGACGCAAGAGGTCTTCCTGCGGTTGTGCAAGGACGAGTTCCGGCTGCTGCGCAGCTACGACCCGGAGCGGGCCGCGCTGACCACCTGGTTGACGATCGTCGCCCGCAGCACGGCGCGCGATGCGTTGCGGCGGCGCCGGCCGGAAGGGGTGCCGATCGAGGCGGTGCCGGAGGCACAACTGGCGGTCGATCCGGTCGAACCCGTCCGCAAACTCAAACTGCCGGAAGCGCTGTTGTCGCCGCGGCAGCGCGAGATCCTGGCGATGCTGTACGATCAGGAGATGGATGTCAGTGAAATCGCCCACGCTCTCGGCATCGACCGCCAGACCGTGCGCAGCGCACATCACAAGGCGATGCTCAAGTTGCGGGCCCACTTTAAGGCCGATTTGCCATAGGTTTTCTAGCCTCTAAGTTGTGGGGATACCGTGGCTCCTTTCGTCGTAGAACATGCCATGAGGAGAACATGATAACGCGCAGGAACGGATCCGGCCGGGAGCGGATGCACTCGCCCGAGGCGGCGCTGTGGCAGCGCATGCGTTTGACCGACGCGGCGCCCGACGATTCCGAGCGCTATCTCGATCTCGCCGGCTTCGCCGATGGACTGCTCGACCCGGATGATCGCGAACGCGTCGCCGAATGGCTTGCCGGCGATCCGGCCGCGGCCGGCGATGTCGCCCTGGCGCGCGCCCTTGCCGGCGCCGCCGGGGCGCTGCCGGCGACGCCCGAAGCGATCGCGGTCCGCGCCACCGCGCTGGTCGCCGACCGCAGCCCGCAGCGCGGTGCGGTCATTGCCTTTCGGCCGCGGCGGCCGGGCTGGCCTCTCCACCGATGGGCCGGCTGGGGCAGCCTGGCGGCAGCGATGGTGGTGGCGAGCTGGCTCGGCTTCACCCTCGGTGCGAACACATCGCTGACCCTCACCCAGGCCGGGCAGGCTGGCGAGGAGGGCTTCCTGCATGATTTGCTTGACCCCTCGACCGCCTTCATGCGCGACCCGAGCGGAAGCACACGGACGTGAGCGCCGCGACCGCGGAACCTTCGCGGGCGATTCGCGGCCCCGGGCGGCGGCTGCTGCTCGCGCTGCTGGTCATTTCGGGCGTGCTCAATTTCTTTTTCGTCGGCGGCGCGGTTTGGACCCGGCTGCATCCGCCCGCCGGGTCATCGCGTTCGGCAGGGGGTTACCAGCTTCTGGCCCGCAAGCTCGATCTCGATCGCCAACAGCGGAGCGGGTTCGACAAGTATGTCGCTGCGATGCGCGACCGCGACCAGCGGATGCACCAACAGCTGGCGCCGCTGATCGCCGGCGCTTGGGAAGAGGTCGCCAAGCCCCAGGCCGATGTCGGACAGGTGATGCACCGCTTCGACGCAGCTTCCGAAAAATGGCGCGAATTTCAGCGCGAAGCGACTGTTCAGACCCTTGATTTCCTGTCGCTTCTGTCACCCGAGCAGCGCGGCAAGTTCATCGCGTTCCAACGCGAGCGCCGTGCTGCCTGGCAGCGCCGGAACGCAAAGCGCTGACGGCGGGCCTCTGCCGCCGCATCGGGTAGACCCTGCGCCCTGTTGAAGCGGTGTTGAACGGAACCCCAGCCCGCCTGTTGCTGCTCGCCGCGATGATGGTCGTCGGCGGGGCGCCGAGCCGCGCCGACCCGCTGCCGGTCCAACGCCGCCTCACCGACCCCACCGGCGCCGCGCTGATGGTGAAGACGATCGACCTCCGTCCGGATTCGGTGGTCCTGTCGGTCACAATCAGCAATCCGGGCGACCATGAGATCCGCCTCAACCGCGCGCGCAGCTTTGTCCTCGACGATGGATCGGGCGGCATCCATCACCTCAATCCGCCGGTGGTGAACCCGGAATTGCGCGTGCCCTCGCACACCCAGCTCGACGGCGATCTTGTATTCATCGGCCCGCTTGCGCCCTCGGCCCGCCAGCTGGCGCTGTCGAACCGCGACGCGGCCGCCATGCCGAGAGATTCGGGCGGCGGCGGCCCGGTTTTCACCGCGACCTTCCCGGTTGCAGAACACGGTGAGCCGGCCGGCGCAAGTCAGGCCGGCGCCCCCAATGGAGTGGCGCTGCGCGTACCGCCCATTCATGCCACCGGGGGCGCCTGCGTCGTCTCGCTGCTGGCGACCAACGGCAGCGATCAGACGATCGTTCTGAACCAGTACCGCAGCCTCATTCTGACGGACGCGCACGGCGTTTCGGCGTCGCTCAAGGCGCCGAGCGAAAACCGCGAGCTGGTGGTGCCGTCGGGCAACCGCCTCGATGCCGAGCTGGTGTTCGATTGCCGCTCGCTCGACACCACTGCGCCGCTGACCCTCGGCACCAATCGCGGCATCACGGGCACGGCCGGCAATTCCGCCGGCGCCCTGACGCTCTTCCCTCTCAAAGCTGCGGTCGCGCGGCAGGGTAACGCCGCCGTGCCGGCCCGCTCGCACGCCGCGGTCGCGCCGATTGCCTGGTCGCACTTGTCGGAGTCTGTTGTGGAGGGACCGTCGGGGGCGCCGACCGCCGGCGCGGATGCCGGGCGCCCGCCGCAGGCAGTCGGATCGAATGGCCGCCTCGCCGCTGCTCCGCAAACTGTTGCGCAACTCGCCGCCGCGCTGCATGCAACGACGACGAATCGCGGGTGGCGGATTGTGGTGCCGGCGCAGGCGCTGTTCGGCTCGGCGCCGGCCACGCTCGACGCCGCGGCAACGCCGCTCTTGTCGAACCTCGCCGCGTTGGCGACGGCAACCCGCCCGAGCGAGGTCGTCGTCGCCGGGCATCTCGAACGCGCAGGCCGGGACGAAGACAACCAGGCCTTGTCCACGCGCCGCGCGCATGCCGTCGCCGCCTGGCTCGACGCGCACATGCCGCCGGCGCATCGGTTGCGCTTTGTCGAGAAGGGCTATGGCCGCAATCGGCCGATCAAGCCTGATCGGAACGAAGCCGTCTCGAACCAGGGCGGCCAGGACAGCGGCTCGATCGAGATCCTGCTGCGGCGCTGACTACTTGGTGCCGAACAGCCGGTCGCCGGCATCGCCGAGGCCCGGCAGGATATAGCCGTGATCGTTGAGGCCGCGGTCGATCGCCGCGGTGACGATCGCCACGCCGGGAAACACGCGGCGCAGGTTCTCGATCCCTTCGGGCGCGGCGACCAGGCAGACGAACTTGATCGAGCGCGCCCGCAATTCGACGAGGCGCGAGATCGCCGCAACCGCCGAATTGCCGGTCGCCAGCATCGGGTCGAGCAGGATCACGTCGCGCTCGGGCAGATCGTCCGGCAGCTTCAGGTAGTATTCGACCGCCTGCAACGTGCGCGGCTCGCGGTAGATGCCGATATGGCCGACTCGCGCCGCCGGCACCAGGTCGAGCATGCCGTCGAGGATGCCGTTGCCGGCGCGCAAAATCGAAACGAGGCACAATTTCTTGCCGGCGAGCAGCGGGGCCCTTGTGTGTTCGATCGGCGTCTCGATCTCGGTCTCCTCGAGCGCCAGGTCGCGGGTCGCCTCGTAACCCAACAGCAGGCTGACCTCGCGCATCAATCCGCGAAACTTCGAGGTGCTGGTGTCGCGGCAGCGCATCAACGACAGCTTGTGCTGCACCAGCGGGTGATCGACCAGCGTTACCGTCGCGGGCATGGCGTCCATCCTCAAAAGAGCGTTCCGTCACTGGCGATCTGCAACGGCGCGCCGCCATCCGGCCGGCGTTCGGCGGCGATCTCGCGGCCGGCGGCCCAGCTGCCGCCTTCGAGCACCTTGGCAAGGGGAAATTGGGCGGCGCCGAGACCCAGGCGCTCGCGCACCCGCGTGGCCAAGCGGTCGAGCAGCGCAACCGTCAAGGCCCGCCACTCGACAACCGGCTCGCCAAATGGATCGAGCGGGCGTCGCAGCAACTCATCGTCGCGCGCGACGATCACGCCGCAATCGAGAAACAGCCCGCCATTGCGATATTCGGCGAGCCCGGTCAGGCCATCGATGTCGGTGATCGTGAAACCGGCGTCGGCCAGCGGCTCGATCAGCGAATAGACCAGCCATTGGCTGAGCTTGTGGAACGGCACGATGCCGTCGCCCGGGATTGCCGGGTGACGCCCGCAATCGCCGAGCGGCACGCCATCGAGTGACAGGCGTCCCGGCCAGATCGGCCCGAACGCGCGCAACACCAGGCGCAAGATCTCCGGGGCCGGCAAATCGGCGCGCCGCGAACGCCAGAAATCGTAAAGGTTGCCGAGCCGCGCCGGGCTGCCGAAAAGCTCGGGTTGCGATGCCGCAACCTCGCCCAGCCGGCGCAGCAGACCCGCCCTTCCCAGCAGCCCGGAGAGCGAGTTGTCAGGCCGGTGCTGGAAGGCGCCGCCCAGCCTCTCGGGCGAGATTACCGCCAATGCCGCGGCGTCAGCCCGCCACGGCCGAGCCGGATCGGCGGAGAACAGCCCGGCCTGCATCGCCCGCAGGCTGGCGACCGCCAGCCCCTCGGAGCGCGCCACGACGAGCCCGCTTTCGGCTTCGCGATAGTGCCAGCCCGGCCCCGCACCGGCGTCGAGCAGCACCGAAACGATCGTCAGGTCGAGCCGCGCGCGCGCCCTCTCCGCCCGGTCCGCAGACGGCGCGACGAGCGATGCCCGATCGATGCCGCCGGCAGCGAAATGCCGCCACCGGCTGTGCAGCGGCACCGCGAGATCGGGATATTGCCGGCGGGTTACCGCGACGACCCGATCGACGGCATCGTCGAGCCGTT
>DATLTH010000011.1:0-2141 GCA_035533695.1 Allostellaceae bacterium
ATCGAGCTTTTCCAGCAGTTCGAGGGCTTCGGCGTTCTTGACCAAAACGCCGAGGCGCGCGCCGCGCCCGGTGCCGACCATGATCGACATCGGGGTCGCCAGCCCGAGCGCGCACGGGCAGGCGATGATCAATACCGCGACCGCGTTGAGCAGCGCGAAGCCCATCGCCGGCGGCGGCCCGAACAAGGCCCAGGCGACAAACGCCGCGACGGCAATCGCGATGACCGCCGGCACAAACCAGCCGGCGACGATGTCCGCGAGCTTCTGGATCGGCGCCCGCGAGCGCTGCGCGGCCGCGACCATCGCGACGATCTGCGCCAACAGCGTGTCGCCGCCGACCCGCTCGGCGCGCATCACAAAGCTGCCGGTGGCGTTGACGGTGGCGCCGGTGACCTTGTCGCCCACCCCCTTCTCGACCGGCAGCGGCTCGCCCGAGATCATCGATTCGTCGACCGTGCTGTGGCCGTCGAGCACGATGCCGTCGACCGGCACCTTCTCGCCCGGACGCACCCGCAGGCGCTGGCCGGGGACGACCGTTTCGAGCGCGATGTCCTCGTCGCTGCCGTCATCCTTGACGAGGCGGGCGCGTTTGGGCGCGAGATCGAGCAGCGCGCGGATCGCGCCGCTGGTCTGCGAGCGGGCGCGCAACTCGAGCACCTGGCCGAGCAATACCAGCGTCGTGATGACCGCCGCCGCCTCGAAATAAACCGGGACCCCGCCCTCCGGCGAACGGAAGGATGCCGGGAACAGGCCCGGGGCGAGCGCCGCGACCAGACTGTAGAGATAGGCGACGCCGGTGCCGAGCGCGATCAGGGTGAACATGTTGAGCGAGCGGTTGATCACCGACGCCCAGCCGCGCTCGAAAAACGGCGCGCCCGCCCACAGGACGACCGGGCTGGCAAGCGCAAGCTCGATCCACACCGCGAAATGCGGCGGCGAATGCCACAGCATCGCCATCGCCAAGAGCGGAGCGGACAGCGCGACCCCGACCCAGAAGCGCCGGGTCATGTCGGCCAGTTCGGGATTGGCGGCGTCGCCCGCCTGCGGCGTCATCGGCTCCAAAGCCATGCCGCAGATCGGGCAGGAGCCCGGCATGTTGCGCACGATCTGCGGGTGCATCGGGCAGGTCCACTGCGACTCGCCGCCGGCGGCGGGTGACGCCGGCACGGACGCGGCGGTGGCCGGCGACGCCGTCAGGAAGCGCGCCGGGTCGGCGGTAAACCGCTCAAGGCAGCGTGCGCCGCAGAAGAAATACTCTTTGCCGGCGTGCTCAGTGCGGTAGCGCGCGGTCGCCGGATCGACGCTCATGCCGCAAACCGGGTCGGTTGCCACGCCCGGCGACGCGGGGCCGTGGTGGCCGTGATCCGCCGGTTCGGTTTGTGCCATCCTGCGCTGGTTACCCCGGAAGAGATACGGGTGGCGGAAGGGCCGGCGACGTGCGCCGCCGGCCAATCCTCACTTGAGCGTCTCTATATAGGCGATCAGATCGTCGATCTCGGCGCGGCTCAGCGCCAGGTCGGGCATCGCCCCGTGCGGATGCGTCAGGAAGGCGCGAAGCTGGTCGGGATTGAGGTGCGCGGCGACTTCGCGGAAGGCCGGCGGGCCTTGCGGAATGGTCGTCCCCGGGCTGGCGCCGTCGATGACATGGCAGTTGGCGCACCATTGCCGCGCCAGGCGCTCGCCGGCGGTGGTATCGGCCCGCGCGGCGACTGGGATCAGCCACGCCGGCATCAGCGCCAGCACGGCCGCAAGGGCGTGTCTCGCAGTAATCACGGCAGGCCTCGCGTCAAATTCGGGTCAAGTGCAACCGGCGAAACCTTATCCCAATCGGTGCGGCCAATGGTGCGAGAACTTGGTGACCTGTAAGCGCCGATCGGCGGAAACCGCGGTGGTCGCCGTCGATGAGCGCCGGCAGTCGGCTGGATATGCGGTAGAGTGACCGCCACGTCGCAGGCTCCGGGAGAACCGAAATGACGCGCGATTTCGTCGGCTACGGCGCCACGCCGCCGCATCCGCACTGGCCGGGAGAGGCGCGCATCGCGGTCAATTTCGTGATCAATTTCGAGGAAGGCTCGGAATTGTCCCACCCGGAAGGCGACGGCGTCTCCGAAACCGGCCTCATCGAAAGCGCCAGCACCGAC
>DATLTH010000012.1:0-4232 GCA_035533695.1 Allostellaceae bacterium
CGATCGGCCATCAACACCGTGTCGAGAGCGCCGGCTTCGCCGCCCGGCGCCTCTTGGGCAAGAAAGCCGATGCGATGCCCCCGCGGCAGGGTGACGTCGCCGCGATCAGGCTGCAACGCGCCGCGGACCAGGTCGAGCAGCGTCGATTTTCCGGCGCCGTTGCGGCCGACGAGGCCAAGCTTGCAGCCTTCGGGGATCTGCGCGTTGGCCTCGTTGAAGAGGGCACGGCCATGGCGACCGCCGACGCGGTAGGTCAGGCCGGTTATCGTCAGCATGGCGGCTTTGTATCACGAGATCGCGCGCGGCGGCGACACGTCGCGCAGCCGAGCTGCCGGCCCCGCCCGTAGCTATGGGCGGGCGGACACCGGATCCGCTGACAGCCCGATCAATGGACGCCCTTGAGAGGCGACGTTTCGCGCTTGTCAACGGCCGCGCCCGATGCCGTGTCGTTGGAGCCGAGCAGCTTGCCCGCCAGGCTGTTCGGGCCGACCTGCTGGCTGGCGTCGGGCGCCGCGCCGCCGATCCCCGCCGCGGGGGCCTGCAGGACAGCCGTCTCCTGTTTACCCGGCGCGCCGGGGCCGGCCGCATCGATCACCTTTTGCGCCCGCTCGGCCGCGGTGACCTCGTGCGGCCGCGGCGCCCCGGGCTCCGGCGGGCGCAAGCTGAAATCGGGCGGAATCGTCAGCGGCGCACGCGACTCGACGGCGAATTCGTCGGGCGCCGTCCGATCGATGCCGATGGCTTGCCGCAAGCCGCTACACGCCGACAGCGCCAGAATCAGGGGAACGCAAACAACCGCAAATAGAGGGACACGACGCCGTCCAACAATCGCGCGATCATGACCGATCATGGCGAAAGAGCACCTCTCCCCGTTGCTTATGGCTTCTGGCGTCGTACCAGCATGCCATCGAGCAACATTGCCGCCACCCCGACACAAATCGCGCTGTCGGCAAGATTGAACGCCGGCCAATACCACGAGCCCGCATGGAAATAAAGAAAGTCGATGACCCCGCCAAAGCGCAGCCGATCGACGACGTTACCGATCGCGCCGCCGATCACAAGGCCGATCCCAACCGCAAGCACGACCGAGTGGGCGCGAACGAGCCAAACGGTCAGCGCGATCACGACCAGCGCGGCGACCAGCGCAAAAATCAGCGAATTGACGCCAGCGCCGCTCAACATGCCGAAGCTGACCCCGGAATTGCAGGTCAGCACCAGCTTCAGATACGAGGTCAGGGTTTGTTCGTGGACGGCGCAGCCCGGTTCATCAAAATAACGCTGCAGCGCGAACTTGCTGAGCTGATCCAGCACCGCCGCGGCGGCGGCCACGGCAACCCCAAGCTTGAGCATCACAGGGCTACCCGCAGTTGATCGGATTCGCCCGGTCGATCACGTCGGCGCACCGCTGGCAGAGATCGTCGTGTCCCGCGATGTGCCCGACCTCCGGCAGAACCCGCCAGCAGCGCTCGCAGCGCTCGCCCGCCGCCGCCGACACCACGACGCCGATCCCCGGCATGTCGGGCAATGCGAAAGCGCCGTCCGGCGGCGTCCCGACGCGAACCGTAGCCGCCGAGGTGATGCATAATTCGGCGAGGTCGACCTCATGCAGCGCTTCCGCCAGCGGCGGCGGCACCGACACCTCGATCGCCGCGTGCAGGCTCGAACCGATGCGCTTTGCCGCCCGCTCGACTTCGAGGGCGCCGGTGACGACCCGCCGCAGATCGCGCAGTTCGGCCCATCGCGCACCCAATTCCGGGTCACGCCAGGCCACTGGCACATCGGCGAACAATTCGAGATGCACGCTGCGGCCGGGCATATCGCCGTGCCGTGCGAGCCAGGCTTCCTCGGCGGTAAAGCACAGGATCGGCGCCAGCCAGCGCGCCAGGCAGTCGAAGGTGCGGTCCATCACCGTGCGCGTCGCGCGACGCCGGGTATCGTCGGCGCCGTCGCAGTAGAGGCGGTCCTTGCGGATGTCGAAATAGAACGCCGAGAGATCGACCGCGCAGAAATTGTGCAATGCGGTGAACATCGCGTGGAAATCATAGTCCGCGATCGCCTGCCGCACGATCGCGTCAATCTCGGCGAGGCGGTGCAGGACCCAGCGCTCGAGCTCGGGCATGTCCTGCGGCGGCGTCGCCTCGGCGGGGGTAAAGCCGGCAAGCGCTCCGAGCAGGTAGCGCAACGTGTTGCGCAGCCGGCGATAGGCGTCGCCGAGATGCTTCAGGATCTCGGGGCCGAGGCTCAGATCCTCGGTGTAGTCCGAGGCGACGACCCACAGCCGCAAAATGTCGGCGCCGCTTTGTTTCATCACGTCCTGCGGGGCGACGACGTTGCCCAAGGACTTCGACTGCTTGCGCCCCTTCTCGTCGAGGATGAAGCCGTGCGTCAATACCGCCTCATAGGGCGCCCGGCCGCGGGTGCCGCAGCTTTCGAGGAGCGACGAATGAAACCAGCCGCGGTGCTGGTCGGAGCCTTCGAGATAGAGCGAGGCGGGCCATTTCAGCTCGGGGCGCCGCTCCAAGACGAAGGCGTGGGTCGAGCCGGAATCAAACCACACCTCGATGATGTCGGTGACCTTGTCCCACTCCGCCGCGTCATAGGCGTTGCCGAGGAAAACCGCCGGATCGGTCATATACCAGGCGTCGGCACCCTCGCGCTCGACGGCCTGCGCCACCCGCTCGACCACCGCGCCGTCGCGCAGCGGCTCGCCGGTCCTCTTGTTGACGAAGACCGGGATCGGCACGCCCCAGGCGCGCTGCCTTGACACGCACCAATCGGGGCGGTCCTCGACCATCGCCTGGATGCGGTTCTTGCCCTGCGGCGGGATCCAGCGGGTTTCGTCGATCGCCGCGAGCGCCTTCTCGCGCAACCCGTTCGCCGCCATGCTGATGAACCATTGCGGCGTGTTGCGGAAAATCAGCGGCGCTTTCGAGCGCCACGAATGCGGATAGGAATGCACGAGCGTGGCGCGCGCCAAGAGCCCGCCCGCCGCCTCGACCGCCGCGATCACCGCGGAATCCGCATCGCCCGGCTTGCCGTCCGGGCGATAGACCGCGTGCCCGGCGAAGAGCGGCACGCTCGGCAGGTAGACGCCGTCCGGCCCGACCGTGTCCGGCACCGGCAATCCGTTCGCCTGCCCCAGTTCCCAATCGTCGGCGCCGTGGCCCGGCGCGATATGGACGAGGCCGGTGCCCTGGTCGGCCTCGACAAAATCGGCGGCGAGCAGCGGCACGTCGAAATCGTATCCCTGGCCGTGCAGCGGGTGGCGCGCGACCGTGCCGGCGAGGGCGCTGCCGGGCATGACATGCAGCACGGTATGCCGCTCGATCCCGGCCTTCTGGCACAGATCGTCGATCAGCGGCAGCGCGACCAGCAGCTTTTCGCCGAGATCGTGCGCCCCTCTGTAGGGGATCGCATGGCTCTTCTCGGCGACCGCATCGGCCTGTATGACGGCATATTCGAGTTGGGCGCTGAACGCGATCGCGCGGTTGCCCGGCAGGGTCCACGGCGTCGTCGTCCAGATCACCGCCGATGCCCCGGCCAGGGCCGGCAGGCTCGAGTGCACGACCGGGAAGCGCACCCAGACCGTGTTGGAGCGATGGTCGTGGTATTCGACCTCGGCCTCGGCGAGCGCGGTGCGCTCGACGACCGACCACAACACCGGCTTCGCGCCCTTGTAGAGCCCGCCATTGACCAGGAACTTGCCGATCTCGCGCACGATCTGCGCCTCGGCATCGAAGCTCATCGTCAGATAGGGGTTGTCCCAGTCGCCGATCACGCCCAATCGCTGGAACTGCGCCTTCTGCACCGCAACCCAATGTGCCGCGAAATCACGGCATTCCTGGCGGAATTGCTGGAGCGGGACGCTGTCTTTCGACTGTTTCTTGGCGCGATATTTTTCTTCGACAATCCATTCGATCGGCAGGCCGTGGCAGTCCCAGCCCGGCACATAGGGCGCGTCCTTGCCGGACATCTGCTGCGCCCGGTTGATCACATCCTTGAGTATCTTGTTCAGCGCGTGGCCCAAATGGATGTCGCCGTTGGCGTAGGGCGGGCCGTCATGCAATACGAATTTTTCGCGGCCCTTCGCTGCCTCGCGCAGCTTTTGATAGAGGCCCATTTCCTGCCAGCGCTGGACGAGCTTCGGCTCGAGCACCGGCAGGCCGCCGCGCATCGCAAACTCGGTTTTCGGAAGAAAAACAGTCGGCCGGTAATCCGTCGGCATCGGACAG
>DATLTH010000013.1:0-2121 GCA_035533695.1 Allostellaceae bacterium
GTTCGTGGGATTGTTCGCATTGGGATTGGCGGTCAGCAGCACCCCGGAGGGCTGGCCGCTGACCAAGCTGCCGAGGCCGTTGACCGAAGGGGTCCCGTCGGCCGCGGAAAAACGCGGCTCTCCCTTGGCATTGAGCGCGAACGGATAGGTCGCGAAATAATGGTCGAACGATACGTTCTCCTGAAAGATCACTATGATGTGCTTGATGGGAGTGGCCGTTGCGGCATCTCCGGCGGCATGAGCCGTCACAGGCAGGCATGCTGCCGAAATCACGCCCGCCGCGCCGAGCGCAGCAGAGAAAAGGTTCGGGAACCTGCGTCGGTCGCGCATCGTCTGTCCTCGCGCACGGGTTGCTGATCGGCGGGATTCGAAACACCGGCGCGTTACCGCATCGTGACGAATCGATGATCGCGCGATGACAACGCCGCAGACCGGGCACCCGGCCGCGCGGCAGCATCTAAAGGCTTGACAAGGCGGCTCGCGATACGGCCCGCTACGGGCATCCGGGCCGGACAGCCAGCCGCTACGGCCCGCTTCAGCGACGAGGCGACGATTTTCGGTGGCAGATTTCGGCCTGCTGGACACAGGCCTCGCGGTGCTGGCTCCCGCGATCGGCAGCTTTCTCGGGGTGGTCGTCCGCCGCCTGCCTGACGGGCTGCCGATCGCCTGGTCGCGTTCGCGATGCGAGAGCTGCTCGGCACAACTGCAGGCGCGAGATCTGCTCCCGTTACTCAGTTGGATGCTGTCGCGGGGGCGTTGCCGACATTGCGGCTCTCGCGTCGGCTGGTTCTATCCCGCAATCGAACTCGCCGCGCTAGCGATCGCGCTGATCGCATTATGTGCCGACGGAACGCCGCGGGCATTGCTCGATTGCCTGCTCGGCTGGTGGCTGCTGACGCTCGGCTGGATCGATGCAAGGCGCTGGATATTGCCTGACGCGCTCACCCTGCCGCTGATTGTCGCGGGCCTGTTCGAAGCCGCCCTCTTTGACCCCGACCGGCTGCTTGATCGCGCCCTCGGCGCCGTTCTCGGCTACCTGCTGTTGCGCGGGGTGGCGCTGGGCTATCGGGCACTCCACGATCGCGACGGGCTGGGACACGGCGACGCAAAGCTGATGGCCGCCGCCGGGGCGTGGGTCGGGTCGATGGCACTGCCGCAAGTGGTCCTCGCGGCGGCATTGTCGGCGCTCGTGGCAGCCGGCGTCATGCGGCTCAGCGAGCGTAGGATCGATCGCCTTTCGGCGCTGGCCTTCGGTCCGTTCATCGCGTTGGCAACCTGGGCCGTCTGGATGGTGGCGCCGATCCGGTAAACGGCGTCGTCGGCCAAGCCAATCGCGCGGACTGGAACGTGCTCCGATCGTGCCCCTCAGCGTGGTGTAGGAGCGCGGGGTCGCTCCAGATCTCCGGCGGATCCGGCCGGTGATGTCAGGCGGTCACGGCGGGCAGCTTGACGAAGGGATCGTCGCTCAATGGAGCCATGGTTTCCAGAGTCATGTAGCGAGCCCGTTGAACGGCCCATTCATCATGTTGTTCCAACAGGATGGCCCCGACGAGCCGGATCACGGCCTCATCGTTGGGGAAGATGCCGACGACCTCCGTCCGGCGCTTGATCCCACCGTTCAGACGCTCGATCGGATTTGTCGAATGCAATTTGGGAGGGTGCGCCGACGGGAAGCTCATGTAGGCGAGCACGTCGCTCTCGGCCTCATCCATTAGCTCGGCGAGCGTTTTGACCCTCGGGCGCAGCTGATCGGCGATCTGTCGCCACTGGGTCCTGGCGGCTTCGGCATCGTCCTGGGCGAAGGTGGTGCCGATGAAGGCCGCGACGACGCGGCGGCCCTGCTTGCCGGCATGGGCCAGCAGTATCGCGCACGCTGGAACTTGCCGGCCGATCACGCCATGACAGCGCCCTCTTATAGTGAGCGCCGCTCGACGCTTGCGAAACAGCTCGGCCTCGGTCGCGGCGGCCGAGGGGCGTCGGTCGAAGCGCCGGAGCTGGCGGCACCCGAAACGGAAGCTGCAACGACACCGCCGACACCGAAGCAACGCGGTCGACCGCCAAGATCAGCAGCGCCACCAGCGTAAGGGAGGCCTTACTCCGCGCCGGTGGCCGCGGTCCGGA
>DATLTH010000014.1:0-11545 GCA_035533695.1 Allostellaceae bacterium
CGCCGGGGCGGCTTCCGGCGCGGGGCTTGGGGTCACCGGCGCAGCTGGCGACTGCGCCATCGCAACCGCGGGGCAAAACACGGCAAGCAGGCTCACAACGTAGAGGGCGCGCATGTGCAGGCTCCGACGATGGGTGACGGCGCCCGGCGAGGGTAGCGAACCTGCCCGCGCGGAGCAATCTTTCCCCGTTCCGATCGCGCTAGGAATCGGCGCGGGGGCGGCATTACAGTTGGCACCCCGATCATGATCCAGCGAGCGAGGACAGATGCCGCCCATTCGCATCGGCAGTTTCGAAGTGAACCGCATCGCCGATTACGAAGGTCCGTTCTTCGAGCCGGCCGAATTCTTCCCGGATTTCGACCCCGCCGTGGTGCAGGAACACGCCGCCCTGCTCGGCCCGCGCCTGCTCGAACCGGGGACCGGCAAGCTGATCTTCAGCTTTCACAGCTTCGTCGTGCGCACCGGCCATCACACGATCCTCATCGATTCCTGCATCGGCAACGACAAGGAACGGCCGACGCGGCCGCAGTTTCACCGCATGCGTTCGTCGTTCATCGCCGATCTGGCGCGGCTCGGGGTCAAGCCCGAAGAAGTCGATTACGTGATGTGCACGCATCTGCACTGGGATCACGTCGGGTGGAACACGCGGCTCGTCGACGGACGCTGGGTCCCGACCTTCCCCAACGCCAAATACGTGATGGCCAAGCGCGAGCACGACCACTGGCAGGATTTCCACGCCAGCGGCGTCGACTCGCCGCACGCCCGCGCCTTCGAGGACAGCATCCTGCCGGTGATGAAGACCGGCCAGGCATTGCTGGTCGGCGACGATTACGCCCTCGACGACGGGCTGTGGTTCGAATCGTATCCCGGCCACACCCCCGGCAACGTCGTGATCCATGCGCGCTCGGGCGGGGATCGCGGCGTGTTCATCGGCGATGTGCTGCACCATCCGCTGCAATGCCTGCGGCCGGAATGGTCGACGCTAGCGTGCACCGACCCCGCGCTGTCGCGGGTCAGCCGCACCCGGCTGGTCGCCGAGCACGCCGACAGCAACACGCTGATCATGCCGGCGCATTTCCCGACGCCGACCGCGGGCCACATCAAGCGGCACGGCGCCAGCTATCGCTTCGCCTTCCGCGAATGAGCGGCGCGCGAGGCCCTCTCACGCCGGCTGCAGGGCCCGCAATGCCTCGGCCAGGTCGGCGCCGCAATAGGGCTTGCTGAGAAACGCAAACTCGCCATCCGTCTCGCTCGCCGGGGCGGTCCCCGGGGCGGTCCCCGTGTATCTCCCCGGGGCGATCTTCAGGGCCGGCGCCGGATAACCCGAGACCAGCAGAACCCGCAGCTGCGGGCGCAGGCGCGACGCGGCGCGGGCGAGCTCGACGCCGTTCATGCCGCGCGGCATCACGATATCGCTGAACAAAATGTCGATGCTCGTCTCGCGGCGCAATATCGCGAGCGCTGCCGGACCGTCGGAAGCGGTCAGGACCTCGTATCCCATGCGGCGCACGGTCTCGACCGTGACCTCGAGCACCTCGGGATCATCCTCGACGACGAGGACCCGGCCCATCGCGCGGTCGCCGGCGAGGGTGGCCGCGGTCCCCCGCGCGCTGGCGGCCGGCGACGCGGCAACGGGCAGATAAAAGGTGACGGTCGTGCCCGAGCCGGGCTTGCTGTCGATCGCGACATGGCCGTCCGATTGCACGACAAAGCCGTAGACCTGGCTGAGGCCCAGCCCGCTGCCCTTGCCGACCTCCTTGGTCGTAAAGAACGGCTCGAACGCGCGCGCCGCAACCCGGGGGGGCATGCCCACGCCGTTGTCGCCGACGCGAACCGCCACGTAATCGCCGGGAGCCATGTCGCCCATCGCCTTGGCGCGCGCGCTGCCGATCGTTTCGACGCCGGTCTCGATCCGCAAGGTGCCGCCGCGCGGCATCGCATCGCGCGCATTGACCACCAGGTTGAGCAGCGCGGTCTCGAATTGCGCCGCGTCGACATTGGCCGACAGCGGCATCGCCGACAGGTTCACCGCGAATTCGATCGGCTCAGGACAGGCGCGGCGCAATACCGCCTCGAACCCGCGGATCAGGCTGTTGAGGTTGTGAATTTCCGGCCGCAGCGGCTGGCGGCGCGAGAAGGCGAGCAGCTGCTGGGTCAGCCGCGCTCCGCGGTCGGCCGCGCGCTGCGCACTTTCGATGATGCGCCGCCTGTGCACGTCGTCGCGCGGCGCGCCGGCGAGCAGGTCGAGAGCGCTGGTGACGACGGTCAGCAGATTGTTGAAATCGTGCGCGACGCCACCCGTCAGCTGCCCGACCGCCTCCATCTTCTGCGATTGCGCCAGCGCGGCACGCGCCTGCTCCAACGCTTCCTCGACCTCTTTCTTCTCGGTCAGGTCGCGGGTGACCTTGGCAAAGCCGATCAGCGTGCCGCGCACATCGCGGATCGCATCGATCCCGGCATTCGCCCAAAAGCGGGTGCCGTCCTTGCGCAGGCGCCAGCCTTCGGTCTCGTAACGGCCGCTGCGCGCGGCAATCACCAGCGCGCGTTCAGGTTCGCCCTTGACCCGGTCCTCCTCGGTGTAAAAGCGCGAAAAATGCCGGCCGATCACCTCTTCTTCCCGATAACCCGTGATCCGCTCGCCGCCGAGATTCCAGTTGGCAACATTGCCCAGCGGATCGAGCATGTAGATCGCATAATCGGTGACGCCCTGCACCAGCATGCGAAACTGGCTCTCGCTGCCGGCAAGCGCGTCGCCGTTCGGCGGTACCGCGCCCGGTTCGTTGACCGCGACGGCAAACGCGGCGGCAGGGTCGGCAATCAGCTTCTCGATCGTGACATTTGCCGATGTGCGGCTGCCGTCCTTGCGGGTCAGCCAAGCCTCGATGGTGACGCGGCCGGCGCTCGCCGCGCCTCCCAGCCAGTCCGCGTTGCCGCCGCGCGCCATCTGGGGCGTGAACAGGCGATCGAACGGCAGGCCGCGAAGCCCTCCGGCAGGGTAGCCGCAATACTCCTGCGCCGCGGCATTCCAGCCCGTCACCGCGCCGTGGGCATCGAGAAGGAAGAGGGCGGGAATGATCGGAACCCTCGCTGCTGCGGCGATCGCCGGGTGGCGCACCGGCCGACATCGGCCGGCGATGTCCCGAACGGCCAGTCGCCAACTTCGTTCCCTCAAGGATCAACCGGAAATTGCACAACATGCCGACGGTGCGCAAACCAATATCCGGGCGGGTGGCGCTGCGGGAGGGCGTCGGGCATAGTCACGCTGCATGCAGCAGACCATACCGATCGCCCAGGATCTCGTGCTCATCGGCGGCGGCCATGCCCATGTTCATGTGTTGAAGCGCTTTGGCATGCGGCCCGCTGCCGGCGTCCGCGTGACCTTGATCGCGCGCGATGTCGAGACCCCCTATTCGGGCATGCTGCCGGGCTACGTCGCCGGGCATTACCGCTTCGAGGAATGCCACATCGACCTGGTGCGGCTGGCGCGGTTCGCCGACGCGAGGCTGATCCGCGACGAGGCGACCGGCCTCGACCGTGCCGCGAGGCAGGTCACCTGCCGCGCCCATCCGCCGATCCGCTACGATATCGTGTCGCTCGACATCGGCTCGACCCCGGGGCTCGACGATGTGCCGGGAGCGGCCGAGCATACCGTGCCGGTCAAGCCGATCGCCCAGTTTGCCGCGCGCTGGGAGGCTTTGCTGGAGCGCGCCCGCGAGATGGGCCGGGTGCGCCTCGCGATCGTCGGCGGCGGCGCCGGCGGCGTCGAGCTGGCATTGGCGGCGCACTATCGGCTGGCCGGCCTGTTGGGGAATGCCCCCGAAATCACGCTGGTGACCCGCGACGGCTTGCTGCCGTCGCACAACGAAGCGGTCCGGCGCCGCTTTGAGCGCATCTTCGCACAGCGCCAAATCCGCGCCCTCACCCACCGCGGAATCGTGCGGGTCGAGCCGGGGCGTCTGATCGCGGCCGACCACGGGACGATCGATTTCGACGAAGCGCTCTGGGTCACCGAGGCATCCGGGGCGCCGTGGCTTGCCGAGACCGGCCTGCCGCTCGACCGGCGCGGCTTTGTCGTGATCGACGAGAGATTGCGCTCGCCGGCCGACGACACCGTTTTCGCCGCCGGCGACATCGCGACGATGCCGGCTCACCCGCGCGACAAATCCGGGGTCTACGCGGTCCGCGCCGGCCCGCCGCTCGCCGTCAATCTGCGGCGCGCGCTCGCCGGACGGCGGCTGAAGCGTGCGGTGCCGCAAAAGCGCGCGCTGGCGTTGATCGGCACCGGCGACCACCACGCCGTCGCCTCGCGCGGGCGTTTCGCCGCCGAGGGCGCGAGCCTGTGGCATCTGAAGGAGTGGATCGACCGGCGCTGGATGCGGCGTTACACCGAGCTGCCGGCGATGGCGGACGCGGCCGACGAGGACGCGATGCGCTGCGGCGGCTGTGCCGCCAAGGTGCCGGCCGACGTGCTGGCGCGAGTGATCGGGCGGCTCGATCCCGCTGCCGGCGATGCGGTGGCGATCGGCCTCGCCGGCCCCGACGACGCCGCCCTGTTGGCGTTTCCGGGTATGCCGCCGTTATTGCAGACCGTCGATTTTTTCCGCGCGATGGTCAGCGACCCCTATCTGTTCGGCCGCATCGCCGCCAACCATGCGCTCGGCGACATCTATGCGATGGGTGGATTGCCGCAGACCGCGCTGGCGATCGCCACCGTGCCGCCTTCCCGCCCGGCGATCGTCGAAGCCGATCTGTTTCACATGCTGAAGGGCGGCACCGAGGTGCTGGAAGCCGCCGGGGCCGTGCTGGTCGGCGGCCACAGCGCCGAGGGGGCCGAGTTGGCGCTCGGCTTTGCCGTGACCGGGCGCACCCGGCCGGGTCGTCTACTGCGCAAGGGCGGCCTCAAGCCGGGCGACCGGCTGCTGCTGACGAAGCCGCTCGGCACCGGCGTCATCCTCGCCGCCGAGATGCGCCGGCGCGCGCCGGCCCGCGCCGTCGAAGCAGCGATCGCGGCGATGCTGCAGCCCGCCGCCGCGGCCGCCGCCTGCCTTCTCGCCCACGACGCCACCGCCGGCACCGACGTGACCGGGTTCGGCCTCCTCGGCCACCTGTTGGAAATGCTGGCGGCCTCCGGCGCCGATGCGCGGCTCGATTCCGAGGCGATCCCGGCCCTCGACGGCGCGCTGGCCTTGTTCTCCGACGGCCTCGCCAGTTCGTTGCACAGCGCCAACATCGCGGCATTGGCCGCGCTCGTCGATGCCGACCAGAGGTCGCCGCTCGCCGCGCTGCTGATCGACCCGCAGACCGCGGGCGGGCTGCTCGCCGGGGTGCCGGCCGAGCGCGCCGCCGCCTGCCTCGCCGAGCTATGCCGGCTCGGCTACGAGGCCGCCGAGATCGGGGTGGTGACGCAGCGCAGCGGCGACCGGCCGCAGGTCGCGCTGGTGCCGGGCGTTCTGCGACCGCCCGCCGCCGCATTGCCGACGGCCGCCAAATAATGAGCCGGGAGGTGCACGACCGCCGGGCCGCCCTGCCCGCCGTCGATCGAGTGTTGCGCGAGCCGGGTGCCATCGCTCTCGCCGAGCGTTACGGGCGCAGCCTCGTCGTCGCCGCGGTGCGTGATGCCATTGCCGAACACCGCGCGGCGGGCAAGACCGCCGCTTCCGGCGCGATCGTCGCGGCGAGCGAAGCGGCATTGGCGCAGCTGATGCGGCCGTCGCAACGCCGCGTCTTCAACCTGACCGGCACCGTGTTGCACACCAATCTCGGCCGCGCGCCGCTACCCGAGGAGGCGGTCGCCGCCGCGGTCGAGGCCATGCGCGCGCCCTCGACGCTGGAATACGACCTCGCCAGCGGTCGGCGCGGCGAGCGCGACGACCATGTCGCGGGCTGGCTCAAGCGGCTGACCGGCGCCGAGGCGGCGCTCGCCGTCAACAACAACGCCGGCGCGCTGCTGCTGGCGCTGAACGCGCTGGCATCGGGGCGCGAAACGATCGTCTCGCGCGGCGAACTCATCGAGATCGGCGGTGCGTTCCGCCTGCCCGACATCATGGGGCGCGCCGGCACCCGGCTGCGCGAAGTCGGCACGACCAACCGCACCCATCTGCGCGATTTCGCCGCCGCGATCGGGCCGGAGACGGCGCTGATCCTCAAGGTGCATACCAGCAACTACGCGATCCAGGGGTTCACCGCCGCGGTGCCGCCGTCGCGGCTGGCGGCGCTGGCGCACGAGCACGGGCTCCCGTTGGTCGAGGATCTCGGCAGCGGCACGCTGGTCGATCTCGACCGCTGGGGATTGCCGCACGAGCCGACCGTCGCCGAATCGCTGAAAGCCGGCGCCGACCTTGTCACCTTCAGCGGCGACAAACTGCTGGGCGGGCCGCAGGCCGGGCTTGTCGTCGGGCGGACCGATCTGATCGCCACATTGGCAAAGAACCCGCTGAAGCGCGCGTTGCGCCTCGACAAGATTCGCCTCGCCGCGTTGGAAGCGGTATTGCGCCTCTACGCCGACCCCGACCGGCTCGCCGAGCTTCTTCCGGCGTTGCGCCTCCTGGCGCGGCCGCAAGCCGAGATCGCCGCGCTCGCCGGGCGCGTGATGCCGGAAGTGGCGCGGGCATTCGACGGCGAAGCCGCAGTCGAGATTATCGAGACCCGCAGCCAGATCGGCAGCGGCGCCTTGCCGGTGTCGCTGTTGCCGAGCGCCGGACTGGCGTTGACGCCGCTCGCATCGTCGGGCCGCGCGGTCGAGGCGCTGGCGCAGCGTCTGCGCGCCTTGCCGGTGCCGGTGATCGGCCATATCGAGGCGGGACGCGTCATCCTCGACCTGCGCGTTCTCGAAGACGAAGCCGAATTCATCGCGCAGCTCGCGGGGCTGCGGCAATGATCCTGGCGACCGCCGGCCATATCGACCACGGCAAGACCGCGCTGGTGCGCGCCCTGACCGGGGTCGACGCCGACCGCCTGCCCGAGGAAAAGCGGCGCGGCCTGACGATCGATCTCGGTTTCGCCTACACGACCCTGCCGGACGGCACCGAACTCGGCTTTGTCGATGTGCCCGGGCACGAGCGGTTCCTGCCCAACATGCTGGCCGGCGTCTTGTCGATCGACCGGGTCTTGCTGATCGTCGCCGCCGATGACGGGCCGCGCCCGCAGACATTGGAACATCTCGACGTTCTCGAACTGGTCGGCGTCGCCGAAATCACCGGGGTCATCACCAAGATCGACCGGGTCCCCGACGAGCGCCGCGCCGCGGTCGCAACCGAAATCGCCGCGCTGCTCGCCGAAGCGGGATACGCGGACAGCCCGATCTACCCGGTATCGAGCGTGACCGGCGACGGCATCCCGGAGCTCACCGAGCATCTGCGCCAGGGCGCCCGGGCGGCCGCTGCGGAGCGGGCCGCACGGCCGGCGAGCGGCGGGTTTCGCCTGGCGATCGACCGCGTCTTCTCATTGCCCGGCATCGGGCTGGTGGTGACCGGCACGGCCGCTGCCGGCGCGGTCGCGATCGGCGACCGGGTGTGCGTGACGCCGCGCGGGAGCGAATTGCGGGTGCGCGGCGCGCATGCCCATAACCGCGCCGTCGAAGAGGCCCGCGAAGGCGAACGCTGCGCCCTGAACCTCGCCGGCAACATCGCCGAAGGCAGCATGCCGCGGCGCGGCGACTGGGTCGTCGACCCGGCATTGCACAAGCCGGTCAGCCGCATCGACCTCGCCGTCACCGTGTCGCGCGCCGCGCCGGCGCCGTTGCGCGACGGCCTGCCGGTGCATTTCCACCTCGGCACCGAGGATGTCGTCGCCCGCGTGGCCGTGCTCGGCGCCCGGGCCATCGCGCCGGGCGACACGGGCTTCGTGCAGGTCGATTTCGCGCAGCCGATCGCCGCCTTGTGGGGCGACCGCGCGATCATCCGCGATCATATGGCGCGCCACACATTGGCCGGTGGAAGGGTGCTCGATCCCGGCCCGCCGCGGCGCGGCCGCGCGCGCCCCGAGCGGCTGGCCGCACTCGCCGCGCTCGCAAAAGCCGATGCCGGCAATGCGCTGGAGCGGCTGGTCGAAGCTGCCGGGATCGTCGAACTGGCCCCGTTCGCGCTCGCCCGCAACCTGCCGCAGGGCGAGATCGAGGCGCTGGCCGAGGTCGGCGGTTTCCGGCATATCGGCGCCGGCATCGCCGCGCTCGCGGTCAGCCCGCAGCTTCTGGCGAGCCTCGGCGACAGCATCGCCGGCGTGCTCGCCGAATGGCACCGCGCCCAGCCGGATGCGCTCGGCGCGGCGCGCGGCGCCCTCCTCAGCCGTCTGCGCGGTCAGGCGCCTGTCCCCGCGCTCGACGCGGCGCTCGCCGAACTGATCGCCGCCGGCAGCGTTGTTCGCGACGGCGCGGTATTGCGCCTGCCCGCGCACCAGCCGCGCCTCAGCCGCGAGGATGAGCGCCTGTGGGAACGCGTGCGGCCGCTGCTTGCCGCCGGCGATCTGCGCCCGCCGCGGGTGCGCGAACTGGCCGCCGAGCTGGACGTGGAGCCCGAGCCGATGACCCGGTTTCTGAAGCGGGTCGAACGCTTCGGCCGGGTCGCCGCCGTCGCGCCGAACCGGTTCTATCTGCCCGAGACGATTGTCCGCCTCGTCGATGTCGCCGCCGCCCTGGCCGAGGCATCGCCCGAGGGCAATTTCACCGCCGCCGGGTTCAAGGAGCATTCCGGCATCGGCCGCAACCTGACGATCGAGGTGCTGGAATACCTCGACCGGGCCGGAATCACCCGGCGGACCGGCGACGCGCGCGTCGTGTTGCGCCGCGCCGCCGACCTGTTCGGCTGAACCTTACGAGTCTACGCCGCGGCGCGGATCGCGGCGCGCTTCACGTCGGTGTCGACGAACGGCTCGAACGGCGTGAAGTTCTTTTCGAAATTGCCGCGCAGGCTGCGGGCGGTCTCATCGTAGGCGGTCTTGTTCGACCAGGTGCGGCGCGGATCGAGCACGTTGGCCGGGATCTCGGCGCAGCTCTCGGGCACCATGAAGCCGAAATTGGGGTCCGGACGCATCGGCGCCCCGGCGAGGCTGCCGTCGAGCGCGGCGCGTAAGAGCGCGCGGGTATGGGCGATCGCCATGCGCTTGCCGACCCCGTAGGCGCCGCCCGACCAGCCGGTGTTGACGAGCCAGCAATCGGATTTGTAGCGGGCGATGCGCTCGCCGAGCATCTTGGCGTATTCCGAGGGGTGGCGCGGCATGAACGGGGCGCCGAAGCAGGTCGAAAACACCGCCTTCGGCTCCTTGCCGAGGCCAACTTCGGTGCCGGCGACCTGCGCCGTATAGCCCGACAGGAAGTGGTACATCGCCTGCTCGGCGCTGAGCTTGGCGATCGGCGGCATGACCCCGAACGCGTCGCAGGTCAGCATCACGACGTTTTTGGGATGCGGCGCAAGCCCAAGCTCGTCGGCGTTGGGGATGAAGTCGAGCGGGTAGCAGGCCCTGGTGTTCTCGGTCAGGCTGTCGTCGTCGACGTCGGGCATCCGGGTAATCGGATCGAGCACGACGTTTTCCAGCACCGTGCCGAAGCGGGTGATCGTCGCGTAGATTTCGGGCTCGGCCTTCGGCGACAGGTTGATCACCTTGGCGTAGCAGCCGCCCTCGAAATTGAAGATGCCCTTGGGGCTCCAGCCGTGCTCGTCATCGCCGATGAGGGTGCGCGAATGATCGGCCGACAGGGTGGTCTTGCCGGTGCCGCTGAGGCCGAAGAAGATCGCACTGTCGCCCTTCGGCCCGACATTGGCCGAGCAGTGCATCGGCAACACGTCGCGGGTCGGCAGGACGAAATTCAGATAACCGAACACCGATTTCTTGATCTCGCCGGCATAGCGGGTGCCGCCGATCAAGACAAAGCCGGTGGCGAAATTGACCAGCACGCAGGTTTCCGAGCGGATGCCGTCGATTTCCGGGATCGCGCGGAAATCGGGGGCGTGCAGGATCGTGAAGGCCGGCTCGAAATCCGGCAGTTCGGCCGGGTGCGGCCGGATGAACATGTTGCGCGCGAACAGGCTCGACCACGCGCGGTCGCTGATCACCCGCACCGGCAGCCGGTAGTCGGGGTCGGCGCCGGCGTAGAGATCCTGGACGAACAATTCCTTGCCCTGCAGATAGGCCAGCATGCGCTGCTGCAGGCTGTCAAACCGCGCCGGGTCGAGCGGCTGGTTGATGGGGCCCCAGTCAACCGCGTCCTTGGTGCCGGAATCATTGACGATATATTTGTCGCGCGGCGAGCGGCCGGTGTGGCGGCCGGTGTTGACGACAAAGCTGCCGCCGAGGCCAAGCACCCCCTCGCTCCGGCGCACCGCATGCTCGTAAAGATACGGCGCCGTCAGGTTCCAGTGCACAGTGCCGAAATGGCGCATGCCCTGCTCGCCGAGGCCAAAGCGGGGCGAACGCGGTGCCAACGGTTTGTCCGCCTGATCCAAGGTTTCCTCCATCATCGCCGGGCATGCCGTGCATCGGACATGCCATCGCGCTCGCCCAAAGATTGGGCGGCACGATAACCCCGCCCGATGGCCACGGGCAAGCAAAGCCGTGCGCGGCAAAGCGGCCGGCGCGGCGCGGCGATGCGGTTAGCGACTCGCCGGCATATCCCGCGCCTGCCGGGCAAAGGCGACAAGCGCATGCCGCGCGGCGTCCGCGGTCAGCACCGGTTGGACGAAGTCGAGCCGCGCCGTCTCGCCGCCGAGGCGCAGATCGACCCCTTCCGGATCGATCCCGGTCAGCCGCCAGCCAATGCCTGGCCGCTGGAGCAGGCGCCCGGCATAGAGCGCGACGGCGGCCGAGTGATCGGCATTCATGTGCTCGACGATCCCCGCTTCGGCGGCGGCCAGTACCGAGGCGTCGCCAGAAAACCGGAGCTCCTGCGCCTCGATCCACGCGATGCGGCCAAAACCGGCGACCAGGTGGCCACGCTCGATGACCACCCGGTACAGGTGAAAATCGGCGAATCCGGCATAGCTCGCGCTCGCCGGGTGGCGAGCCGCAAAGCGCGCGGCGGCCGGAGAATCAGCGCCGGCATCGTCGATGCGCGCGGCATGCCCGAGCAGGGTCAGGCGAGGCCCGGCCAGCGGGTCGGAGCGGCCTGCGGTGTCCTCGAACAGCAGCGAAACTCGCGGGTCAGCAACCAGGTTGCGCGTATGCTCGGCCAGGTCGGACAACAGCAGCAGCGGGCTTGCATCGGGGTCGCAAGCGCAGGCGACGAGCGAGACATAGGGGCGGCCGGCATGCAGGGTGGCCAGCGCGGCGCGGCCCCGGCTGCGGATCAGCCGGCGCGCCGCGGCTGCGAGCGCGACCATCTCTGCCTCATGGACGGTCATCAAAAAGAGCGCCGTGCGGCAAACAATCCATCTCGCGATGCCTATAGTCAGAATAGACGGCAATGTGAGTTCATCATCCTGGATACACCGCCGCGCGGGGGATCGTCCTGACAAAATGGTCTTGTTCGCACCTTTGTGTTTGCCGCCGAGCCGCCATATTTAGGCACGAGACATTGCGTCGGGACAGCGCGTGCGCCGGCGCTGGGGAGTTGGGG
>DATLTH010000015.1:0-2417 GCA_035533695.1 Allostellaceae bacterium
CTCGGTGGTCGCAAGCGCTTTGTCAGCAACCTCAAGACCCACGACCATGCGGTCGCCAAGGTCCGCGCCGCGCTGTTGGCGGCGCAATGGCTGGCCGAGATAGAGCGAGCCCGCGGCACGCATGACCACGATGCTGAAGCCGAATTTTGGCGCAAGGCGTTGGCGAAGCCCATGCCTGAGGCCGAGCGGCAGGCGGCACTCCGGGTTCTTGCGTACGAGGCAGAACTGCCCGTGACCGAGGCCGCCCTGAAGGCGGGAATCGTGTCGGATGACGATCCGAGGTACCGCGAGCTGCCCGAGTACGCGGCGGCCGAGCGCTTCGTCGGCGCAGCAACCGGCAAGCTCGTTAAACTCGACGATCACCTTGACGCCTATCTGAAAACTCTCGCAGGCAAGATCGAGAAGAAGTCCATCGACATGCGGCGCTCGGCGATCGAGAAGGCACGCCAACGTTTCCCGCACATTGCCGACGTGACGCGCAAAACTGTGCATGCTTGGATTGAGGAAATCTCGTCCTGCGGCGCCGCACGATCGACGGTGAAGCATGCCGTGAACGACCTCCGGGGATACTGGAAATACCTTGTGGCGATTGAGGCGGTGCCAGATGGCACCCCCGACCCTTTCGACCGGCTGACCGTTGCAGCGAACTCGAAGAAGACCAAGGGCGACGAACGAAAGCCGTTCGAGCCGGATGATGTCGCGCGCCTCCTGGCGGCAGCGCGCGAGCGCAACGACGACCAGCTCGCCGACTTGATCGAGTTGGCGGCATATACGGGCGCGCGGCTGGAGGAGCTGGCGGCGCTACCTGTCTCGCGCGTGAATGTTACGGCACGCTACTTCGAGATTGTTGATGCGAAGTCAGCGGCCGGCTGGCGGCAGGTTCCGCTGCACTCTCTGCTACTGCCGACCATCAAGCGGCTCGTAAAAGGTAGCGCCGATGGCTTCGTGCTCAGCGGGCTCGCCGCGAGCCGCTATGGTGACCGCGGGGGAGCGCTCAGTAAGAGATTCGGCAGGCTCAAGACAGATCTAGGCTTTGGTCCCCCGCACGTCTTTCATTCAATCCGCAAGACCGTGGCGACGTTGTTAGAAGGCGCAGGAGTGAGCGAGAACGTCGCCGCCGACCTCCTTGGCCATGAGAAGCCTCGAATCACATATGGGCTTTATTCCGGTGGCTCGTCACTGGCGTTGAAAGCCGCGGCGATCGAAAAAATCGGCTATCCAACGCCGGCGATGTCAACCGCCGAAGTTCATCGGAAGCCCGCACGTCGCGCCTAACATATCGGCATCGCTTGTGAATCCGCCTCTGCGCCA
The DNA here is from genome assembly GCA_035533695.1 of Allostellaceae bacterium. Classification (GTDB taxonomy): domain Bacteria; phylum Pseudomonadota; class Alphaproteobacteria; order ATCC43930; family CGMCC-115725; genus DATARH01. Next base: position 1,312 of record DATLTH010000015.1, read on the forward strand.
AAAGCCTAGCTTTTCGTAAATACTTGCGTCACATACTGCGGAATAACGTGCAGCAATGCCGGCCGCCTCTGCCCTACTGCCGTCCCAGGGTACGCGGATAAATGACGAGGGCAGCCGTACGCGGCTGTAGCGGGCAGCGCCACTCCTTTGATGGAGGCCGCGCTATGTCTGCGCCTATTCCCGAATCGTCCCTGGCTATCCCTGATGCCGAAGTATCAAAGCTGATCCTCGGCCGCGAGATCACCGCGCAGACGCGCGACAAGCTTCGCCGCCACGGTAAGTGGCCGAAGCGATTCTTCGTCGGCGCCAGGGCCTACGTCCTGCGCGCCGACATCGAGGCGTTCATTCGGGAGCGACAGGCCGCCGCCGAGAATGATGCTGACCGGTTCAGCATCCGTGGCCGCCGAGCGGTCGAAACGCGCTGGGCGCGCCAGCGCGATCGTGAGGCGGCAGCTCCGAAGGCATAGCCATGCCGCATGGTCGCAACACATTCCCGGCGGTCGAGGACGTGTCTCAAGACGAGCGGCTGTTCGGCCCCGAGTGCGAAAAGCTTACGGGCGTCCCGCTCCACCAGTTGCTTAACGGTCCGTGGCAGCACCGGCACGGCTTCCCACCGCCGGTAAGGCTCGCCCCGGGTGTTTGGGCGTGGCGGCGTTCGGGTGTAACGCGATGGCTCGAATCGCACAAAAAATCGCCCGCCGTCGTGGCAACGACGGCGGGCGTCAATCGAAGGACCAGACCTAATGCAACCCGAAAATGTCTCAGCCGCGGCAAGCGGTCAAGACCCTGAGCGCAGATCGGCGCCGACGCTCAGCGTCAGCGATTGGCTCGCGCGCGAGCTACCACCCCTCGAATGGACTCTCGGCAATCGGTTCGCCGCGGGCGAGCTGACCGTCGGCGCCAGCCTCGGCAACGAGAGCTGGGCGAGCTGGCTTGCTATCCATTCGGCGCTCGCGATCGCGCTCGGCCGCGAGATCGGCGGCGAGGAGCCGCATCGGCCCGGTGCGGTTCTTTATCTGACCGATCACGACCCCGCGACCGTCAAGGCGGTCGTCGGCAACATCCTTGAATGGCACAGCATCGACCCGAGTGCGATAGCTGGCCGG
>DATLTH010000016.1:0-2514 GCA_035533695.1 Allostellaceae bacterium
TCGACGCCGCGATCGCCGAAGCGCAGGCCGGGGTGGCGCAGGCCGAGGCCGACCTCGAAACCGCCCGCCTCAATCTCGGCTACACCGAGATCCGCTCGCCGATCGACGGCTATGTCGGCAACCGCGCGGCGCAGGTCGGCGCCTACGTCTCGAGCGGCGCCTATCTGCTCAGCGTCATCCCGGCGCGAGGCTTGTGGATCGACGCCAATTTCAAGGAGGACCAGCTCTCTTCGCTGCGCCCGGGCCAGCCGGCGAGCGTCGTCGCCGACGTGCTGCCGGGCAAGGTCTTCCACGGGCATGTGCAAAGCCTGGCGCCCGGCACCGGCGCCCTGTTCAGCGTGATCCCGGCGGAAAACGCCACCGGCAACTTCACCAAGATCGTGCAGCGGGTGCCGGTTCGGATCGCCCTCGACGACGGCGATGCGCGGCTGGGCGCGTTGCGGCCGGGCCTGTCGATGACGGTCAGCGTCGATACCAGAAACGCCGGCCAAGACGGGGAGTGAGCGCGATGCCCGCCTCTTCTGCGTGGCTCAAGAGCCTCTTGCCGTTCGTCGTGATGTGCGTCGGCATGTTCATCGCCCTCCTCGACATCCAGATCGTCGCGTCGTCATTGCAGGATATCGGCGGCGGCCTTTCGGCGGCGCGCGACCAGATCGGCTGGGTCCAGACCGCCTACCTGATCGCCGAGATCGTGGTGATCCCGCTATCCGGCTGGCTGACCCGGGTATTTTCGACGCGCTGGCTGTTCGCCGGCTCGGCGGCCGGCTTTACGATCGCAAGCCTCTTGTGCGGCCTCGCCTGGAACATCGACAGCATGATCGTGTTCCGGGCATTGCAGGGCCTGCTCGGGGCCTCGATGATCCCGACGGTGTTTACCTCCTCGTTCCATTATTTCCAGGGGCAGCGCCGGGTCTATGCCGCCGCGGTGATCGGCACGATCGCCTCGGTCGCGCCGACCCTCGGGCCGGTGATCGGCGGCTGGATCACCGACACCCTCGATTGGCATTGGCTGTTCTACGTCAACCTGGTGCCGGGCATCGCCGTGACGGTACTGGCGGCGCTGCTGGTCGATATCGACCAGCCGGACCTGAAGCTGCTCAAGGGAGCGGACTATCCCGGCATCGCGCTGATGGCGGTGGCGCTCGGCACAATCGAATACGTGCTCGAAGAAGGCTCGCGGTGGAATTGGTTCGACGATGCGACGATCCGAACCTGCAGCTGGGTTGCCGCGACCGCCGGCGTCTTGTTCGTGATCCGCAGCCTGAGCGTCGCCAGCCCGGTTGTCGACCTGCGCGCCTTGAGCAACCGCAACTTCGCGCTCGGCTGTTTCCTGTCGTTCGTCACCGGAATCGGCATCTTCTCGACGATCTATCTGACCCCCTTGTTCCTTGGCTATGTCCGGGGGTTCAGCGCCTGGCAGACCGGCGTCGCGATCTTCTCGACCGGCGCGGCCTCGCTCGTCGGGGTGCCGATCTACATCCTCTTGGCGCGCAAGTTCGACACGCGCTGGCTGATGATGGTGGGGCTCGGCTCGTTCGGCCTCGCGATGTGGAGCTTCAGCGCGATCACCCATGATTGGGGCGGCAGCCAGCTTCTCGTGCCGCAGATCTTGCGCGGGCTGCCCCAGGTGTTTGCCGTCGCCCCAGCGGTTACCCTCGGTCTCGGCAGCCTGCCGCTGCAGCGGCTCAAATATGCCAGCGGCCTGTTCAACATGATGCGCAATCTCGGGGGTGCGGTCGGCATCGCGGTGTGCGGCGCCATCCTCAATGCCCGCACCAATTTCCATTTCGACGCGATCGCCTATCATCTCACCCCGGCGAACCTGCCGATGGAGCGCATGCTGGGCAATCTCGCGAGCCGCTACGCCGCTTTCCCCGGCAGCCTCGATGGCGGCCGCCTCGCCGCCCTGAAGCAGCTGTCGCACCTCGCCTACCGGGAAGCCTCGACCCTGGCGTTCGCCGACGCCTTTCGCGCGATCATGGTCGCTTTCATCCTGGCGACGCTGCTCGTTCCGCTGTTGCGCAAGGTCCAGCCGATGCCGGTCCCGGCGACCGGGGCAGGCGCCGGCAAATAGGGACGGTAGACCAAGTTTCGCTCGCGTTGAATCGCCCCTCTCACCGTCATCCCCGGGCTTGACCCGGGGATCTGGCAGATGGCCGGGTCAAGCCCGGCCATGACGAAGTGAGAGATCAATTTGATCGGAACCTGCTCTGATCTGTCCTACCGTCACATGGCGGCGTCGCGCAGCACCATATCCGCGGCCTTTTCGCCGATCATGATCGACGGCGCGTTGGTGTTGCCCGAGGTCAAGGTCGGCATGATCGAAGCGTCGGCGACCCGAAGTCCGGCGATGCCGATAACCCGGAGCTGGGCATCAACCACGGCCATCGGGTCGGAGCCCATCTTACAGGTGCCGACCGGGTGGTAGGTCGTTTCCGCCGCCCGTTTGACCCAGTCGAGGATTTCGTCGTCGGTGGTGCGGTCCGCGCCGGGCGCGATCTCGGTCACTTGCAA
>DATLTH010000017.1:0-2578 GCA_035533695.1 Allostellaceae bacterium
GGCCGACGGCGACCAGGATGATGAACCCGTTGGCCCAGACCTTCGACGCGGCGATTTCGAACGGCGTCACCGGCATCACCAGCAGATGGTCCATCGTGCCGTGCTCGCGCTCGCGGACGATCGCCGCGCCGGCCAGGATGATCGCCAGCATCGTCACGCTGTTGATGATGCCCATGAGGCTGGTGAACCAACCGGTCTGCACGTTGGGGTTAAAGGCGATGCGAATCACCAGATCGACCGGCGTTACTGGCTTGTCGTCGCTCCGCGCAACGTAATTCTCGATCTCGGAACTGATGATCTGCTGCGCGTAGCCGGAACCGAGCCCGGCCTGCACCATCGCCGTCGCGTCGACGTCGAGCTGGACCGTCGGCCGCCGGCCGGCGAGCACGCTGCGTTCGAAGTTCGGCGGAATGTCGACGACGAAAGTGAACCGGCTGGCATTCATCGCCGGCACGATGTCGCGCTCGGCGATCGGCTGCGGCTTCTGGAAGTACGGCGGAAGAAACGCCGCGGCGATGCGGCGCGACAGGACCGAATGGTCGTCGTCGGCGATCCCGACCGAGGCGTTGTGCAGCTCCTGCGAGCTGCTCTGCGCCTGCGCGATGATGGCCAGCGAAAACGCGTAGACGACCAGGCCGAGCAGCACGAAATCGCGCAGGAAGCTGCGCAGCTCCTTGGTGCCGAGCCAGAAGATGTTGGCGAGGGTGCGCATCGCTGTCCGCTAGCGTTCCTGCCGGCGCAGCAGCAGGAGGCTCAGTAGCGTCAGCGCCGGAACGAACAGGGCCAGGCTGCCGAGTTGTCCGGCGAGGTCGGCGAAGCCGAGGCCTTTGGTGAAGGTGCCAACGCTGATCGGCAGGAAATAGCTCATCGGAAAGAGGCGCCCCATGATCCGCGCCATTCCGCTCAGCGACGAAACCGGCACCATCATCCCGGCGAACATCGTCGCCGGCAGCACGGTCAGGATCGCCGTGCCGAACAGCGCGGCGATCTGGGTGCGGGCAAAGGCCGAGATCACCATGCCGTAGGCGGTCGTGGTGGTGACATAGATCACCGCGCCGAGCAGGAGAACGGTGAAGCTTCCTGTGAGCGGCACGCGGAACACGATCAGCGCCAGCGTGAGCATCAGCGCGAAGTTGACCAGCGCCATGGCGATATAGGGCACCTGCTTGCCGAGCAGGAATTCCAGCCGCGTCACCGGGGTCACGTAAAGATTGGTGATCGAGCCGAGTTCCTTTTCGCGCACAATCGCCAGCGCCATCAGGATCGCCGGGAACAGCGCCAACTCAAAGGCCAGCTGCGCCGGCACCATCGCGTAGATGCTTTCGAAGTTCTGGTTGTACTTGAGCCGAATGGCGATATCGGCCGCTGGCGGCGGCAACGGCGCTGTCGCGGGCATCATCGGGTCTGACAGATAAAGCTGGTGCATCGCCTGCAGGTAGCCGCGGATCGTCTGGGCGATGAACGGGCGCGCGCCGTCGATCCAAGCGGCGACCGTAGTCGGGCGACCGCGGGCGATGTCGCGCCCGAAACCGGGCGGTATCTCGATGCCGGCGTCGATTTTGCCGTCGGCGAGACGTTTTTCGAGATCGGCGTAATCGCTGAGCGGCTGCTTTTCCATGAAATAGTTCGAGCCGCGCAGCTCTTCGAGATAGGCGCGGCTCTCGTGGCTGTGGTCCTGGTCGAGCACGGCGAAGCTCAGCGAATTGACGTCGGTCGAGATGCCGAAACCGAGCACCAGCATCAGAAACGTCGTGCCGAAAACGGCAAACCCGATGCGGATCGGGTCGCGCAGCAATTCGAGCGTCTCGCGGATCGTGCAGGCGACGAGGCGGCCGAGGCTGAAGCTGTGGGCCCGGCGGGCGGCCGTCTCGGGCCGGTCATTGCCGCGGCTGGTTGCATTCGCCGCCGGAAAGGCCGGTTCCTGAGGCGGCGAAGCCGCTTCAAGATAAGCGATGAAGGCGTCCTCGAGCGTCGCGGCGCCGCACGAGGCGATCAGGCCGGCCGGCGTGTCTGTCGCCAGCACATGCCCCGAATCCATTAGCGAAATCCGGTCGCAGCGCTGGGCCTCGTTCATGAAATGGGTTGAGACGAAGATCGTCACGCCCTGGTTGCGCGACAGGTCGATCAGCAATTCCCAGAAATTGTCGCGCGCCAGCGGGTCGACGCCCGAGGTCGGCTCGTCGAGGATCAACATCTCGGGTTCGTGGACGATCGCGACGGCGAGCGACAGCCGCTGGCGGATCCCGAGCGGCAGCTCGAGCGCACGGTGGTCGCGATAATCGGCGAGGCCGAAACGGTCGATCAGCGCGGCGATGCGCACCTTCGCCTTGGCCGACCCGAGGTGAAACAGCCGGGCGTGCAGGTCGAGGTTCTGGCACACCGTCAATTCGGTGTAGAGCGAGAACGACTGCGACATGTAGCCGACCCGCATGCGCGCCCGCAGGTCGGTGGCGTCAACCGGCCGGCCGAACAGCAGCGCCTCGCCCTCGCTGGCCGGCAGGAGGCCGGTCAGCATCTTCATCGTGGTAGTCTTGCCGCAGCCGTTCGAGCCGACAAAGCCGAAGATTTCGCCGCGTTC
>DATLTH010000018.1:0-3486 GCA_035533695.1 Allostellaceae bacterium
CTTGCGCCAGGTTCCCTCAGAGAGAACAATGAGCGGTGGAACAACAAGATTGCAGCGCTCCAACGAGGGAGAGAATGCCATGGACCTTGGATTACAGGACAAGCATGCGATCGTGACCGGCGGCAGTCGGGGCATCGGGAAGGCGATCGCGCGGGAATTGGCTCGCGAAGGGGCCGATGTGGCGATCGTGGCGCGCAACAAGGCCGATCTGGAGGCGACGGCGCGACAGCTGGCCGGCGAGACCAACCGGCGCATCCTTCCCCTCGTCGCCGATGTCACCAGCAAGGAGCAGGTGGACCGCATGGTCGCCGAGGCGGCAACGCAGCTGGGCGGCCTGCACATCCTCGTTAACAGCGGGTCCGCGCCGGGGGGCTCGACCACCGCGACCGGCCCCATAGAAACCGTCATCGACGAGGATTTGATCGAGGATTTCAACGTGAAGTATGTCGGCGCGCTGCGCTGTTCGCGCGCTGCCATTCCGTTCATGAAGACGGCCGGCTGGGGCCGCATCATCAACATCAGCGGCGGCAACGCCCGCAACGCCGGCAATCTCAGCGGCGGCGCCCGTAATGCCGGCCTCGTGCACATGACAAAGACGCTGGCCGTCCAGCTGGGCCGGCATGGGATCACGGTCAATTGCATCCATCCCGGCACGACCCGCACCGAGCGCACGCCGAGCCTCGTCGCGGCCCGCGCCGCCCAGCTGGGCGTATCCCCGGACGAGGCGGAGCGGCGGGACTTCGCTCCGGATTCGCCGCGCGGCAATTCCATCTGCCGCATGGTGGACGCTGCGGAGGTCGCGTTCGTCGCGGTCTTCCTCGCTTCGGAAAAGGCCTGGGCGGTCTCCGGCGAACTGGTCGCGGCAGGCGGCGGGGCCGGGCGGTCCGTATATTACTGAGCGGCGAAAGCAGGCCGAAGGCTGGCTGTTAGCGCAGAACCAGCCGTTCAGGTTCGCCGGGCGGCCTCGACGATCGCCCCTGGACGGTCGCCCCGGACGATCGCCCCTGCGGCGGCGGCATGGCTGCGCCGTGTCGGTATGGCTGGACTCGGGGCGGTCGCCCGCGGCCGAATGCACGTTCAAAGGCCGGGAAAACTCAAAGTATGTCGCTGCTGTCGCTTCCGGGCCTTGCGTTCTACGTTTTGGTGTTGATAGCCGCTTTCGCCGTCCGCAGCGCGGCCGGCTTCGGAGCCGGATTGATCGCCGTTCCGATGCTTGCCTTCGTCCTGCCGGTACCAACCGCCGTTTCGGTGGCAACCGCGCTCACCACGCTCACCTCGGTGCACCAGGTCGGCCGCGACTGGCGTCACGTCGTCTGGCGGCAGTTTGCCCTGCTGGTGTTCTACACAGTGCTGGGTATTGGGTTGGGTCTATATTTCATCAGACTTCTCGACGAAAATACGCTGCGGCACAGCCTGGGCGTATTCTTGATCCTCTATGCCGCGCACGCGTTGTGGAAGGGCGGCACTGCTTCCGTGTTGCCGACCCGTTGGCACAGCGCTTTGGCCGCAGCGGTCGGCATCAGCGGGGGATGCTTCAGCGCTTTGTTCGGAGGCGGCGTGGGTCCCATCTATGTCGTTTATTTCAACGCATTGCGGATGGACAGAATCGCCTTTCGGGTCACCATGAGCGCCGTGGTGCTGATCGGCGGCGTCGTGCGCCTGGCCGGATACGCAAGCTATGGGTTCTACAAGGGCCCGACCATCAGCCTGCTGCTCATCGGATTGCCGCTGGTGATCATCGGCTCCTGGCTGGGTGAGCGGCTTGCCCGCTGGCTCAGCATTCAGGTGTTCGCTCGTGTTGTCGGCGTTCTTGTGCTGCTCAGCGGTGCCGCCCTGTTCTTGAAATAGTGCTCCGGCCTCGCCCGGGGGCCTCTCGCGAGCCCCAGCTCAGCGCAGCGCGAGCAGCGTCAGCAGCACGACAAACCCGGCAATGGCGAAGCCGGCATGGGTTCCGACGAGCAATTCCGAGGGCCGGCGCCGTTGCCGGGCGGCGTATGCCAACGCCAGACCGGCCGCGAGCGCGAGCGTCAGCAAAACGCCGGCGACGCGGCCGAACCCGGCCGTCCCCATGCCGGTCTGCGGCAGGCCGCGGCCGAGGGCCGCGATCAGCACGACGAGGCTCGCCGCCCCCAATGCCGCATGCGCGACGAGCACGAAAACAGCGGGCGGCTTTGCCGAAGCGCCTTTGAGATAGAGGATAGCGAGGCCGGTGCCGATCAGCGCGGCGCCGCAAAGCAATCCGAAGGCCAGGTCCAGCATCAGCGGCGATGCCGGCTACGAGGCCCCCGGCCGGCCTGAGCGATCATCGCCCCGGTGGCGGTCAGTGGCGGTCAGTGGTGGTCAGCGACAAACCTCACGCCGCGGCGCCGAAACGGTACATCGCAACCTCGCGCAATTTGCGCTGTTCGCGCCGCGCCTGGAGCTGCTCGTCGCGCGCCCGCAACGTCTGCCGATCGGCCTCGGCGACCGATGCGCGGGTCGGCACCACGCAAACGGTCGGGCAGCGCGTCACCCCCTTGCGGCGGATGAAAGCGGCCACTGCGGCGTCGTGTTCCTGCTGGTTCATTACGGTCTCCATCGCGGCGCGAGTGCGCTCTGATGGGGTGAATGTTCGGCGATCGCCGGGCAGCGCGAAATCCGGTTTTGTCCTACGGGATACTACGTAGCCGGCGAGGCGTCAGAGAGAGCCGTTAGGCAACGACCCGGAAGCGCTGATCGTCGTCGCTCGCCATGTCATTGACCAGATTGATCTCCCAGGCGAGGTATTCGCGCATCGCTTCTTCCCGGCCCTGGCCGCGCTCGCGGGCCGACAGCACCACGTCGTCGGGCTCGCTCGCCATGTGCGTTGCGCCGGTTTCGAGCGGCAGGCCGGCGCGGCTCCACGCGTCGGTGCCGCCCGCCAGCACCATGATCGCGGCGAACCGGCGATCGGCCAAATCTGCGGCCAAATCTGCGGCGGCGAGCCGCGCCAGCGCGCCGTCAGGCGAGGTCAGCACGACGGCCTCGGCTTTCGGCAATTTGGCCAACGCCTCGCGCAGCCGGGAGCGGATGGCAAACCAGGCGCCGGGGATGTGGCCCTGGGCATATTGCCGGCTGGTGTCGAGATCGACGACGACCGCCGTGCCGGCCGCCGATCCGCCGGCCGCCAGGCGCTCGCGCAATAAGGCCGGCATAATCGTCGCGACGGCGATGCCGTCGAGGCCGAGCACGCGCGGCACATTGGGGCCGCGCTCCCACTCCGCCGAGGGTTCGGCGACCAGCACGGCGACATCGCTCCAGCCCATCTGCTTCAGCCACGAGGCTGTCATCGTCGCGCGGACGCCGTTGTCGTCGACCAATACGATTCGCGATCCCCAGGTTGCGATATGCGCGTCGGTCTCCTGGACGAGCTGTCCGCCGGGGGCCGAGCGGGCGCCCTTCAAATGACCGGCCGCGTATTCCTCGGGGGTCCGCACATCGAGCACATAGAGGCTGCGGCGCTCCGCC
>DATLTH010000019.1:0-2495 GCA_035533695.1 Allostellaceae bacterium
GATGAACAAATTCTGCGACATTCGGCGGGCCTCGGCGAGGTAGGATGAACCCGGCGGCGACCGGCTCTCCGCCGAGCTTCCCGAGCATCGGAGCTTTCGATGCGCTCACCGCGTGATCTCACCAGTCTGATCAAGTTCCTCGCTCGCGACGACTGGAAATCGCGTTTCGAAGAGGTCTTGGGCGAACACTTCGGCCCGGCGATGCAGGCGTTCGATCTCGAACACGAGGAGGTCGGCGCGGCGCTGGGCGGCGGCTGGGACATGACTCTGTGGGGCGTGGCGTTTGAAGATTTTCTCAGCCGGCAGGTGCCGCCGGACGGCCGCAATTTTGGCGACGAGTATCTGCGGCGCCGCGGCTGGAACGAATCGACTCCGACCAAGGCCTATATCCGCGGCTTGCGCAACTCGATCATGAGCCTCTATGAGGTGAGCGCGATCGTTCCCGGGGAGTCCTTCCTCGCGCGCGACCTGGTCCGAGGCGGTGACCCCGTTTCGGTCAGCGAGCGGAACGCGACACGAAGCCTCAAAGAATGGGACCGCATTGCCGCCCGCATCCTCGAGCAAGACCGGAAGCGCATCCTCAGCGGCGGTCTTCTACCGTTTCCCTTTGATGCCTCGGAGCGGCTGCTCGCCGATCTCCGCAAATCGGCGCGCCCGGGTCGGGCAGCGCCGCCCGGGAAGAAATCGCCGATTGCGGAGGACGCGCTCCGCAAGATGGCACCGCTGTTCACCTCTACATGGCTGCTCGACGTGCTGCCGAGAGCCCTCGGGCTCGCCCGCCCAACCCTTCACAACAGCGATGGGGACGAGGTGGTCTTCCACGAGGTACGGTTTCCGTTGGCTCCGACGACGGCGCCCGCAGAGGTTGCCCGGTGCCTCGCGGCGATCTCAAGCCTCAATCGCGAGAACGACACCTTCTGGAACTGGCTGGCTGACCCGTCCCCGCAAAAGCCGAAAGCGGGCGACGATGGCGAGAATGTGCTGGCCTGGAACGTGACGATGGACGACGGCAGGACCGTTCTCGGCAATGTCGAGATCAAGGAAAACGCGCTTGTCGTCAGCGTCAACTCGGCGGCGCGCGCCGAGCGCGTGACCGCCCTACTGCGCGCCGCCCTCGGTCGGCTGGTCGCTGCGCCGCTGACGGAAATCCAGTCGATCGAACAGGTGATGGCGGAGCCGAAAGACCGGCCGCGACCGCCAGCCGACATACCCGTCGAGATCCAAGCGAAACTGGTCCATGCCGCGCTCGACAGGCAGTACCGGGCCCTGCTCGATCAACCGATCCCGATGCTCGGCAATCGAACGCCGCGTGCCGCGGCGCGGACTGCCTCTGGACGCGAGAAGCTTGTCATCTGGCTGAAGCACCTCGAAAACCGATCGCGGCAGCAACCCGATGCGAACGATCCGATGGCAATCTACGACTTCGCCTGGCTGTGGCAGGAGCTGAAGGTCACGGACCTGCGCCGATAAACGTCGACTGCCGGAGCCAACACCGGCTAGCCGATTGGAAAGAGTAAATTTCCGATAAAATGAGCTCGCGAAAATATCAGGAATAGACTGCTTCAATGGATCACTGAAAAAACAACCAGCTCCGTTGCAAGATCATTCCGTCCGACAACCATAATTATCGGACATAGGAGGCCCTTGAGAAGAAGGGCGGCGAAGGATGAGTTTATTGTACGGATAATGGGCATAGAGGTAAGTTCACGTCATGCAGCTGCGCCACATCGCCTCCTGCTTCGCCGGTCCGGCGCACACCGGCCTGTCGCCAGGCTGGGCAGTCGCACGTTTCGCGCCGCTCCGCTAGGCAATGGCGGGCCTCCCGGCACCCGTTCCCGGCCGGTCGCCGCCGGCGGCGTCACACAACCCGCTCGACTGCTTCGGCGAGATCGCCGGCGCGCTCGAACGGGCCGCCGCGGCGATCGCTCGACTCGACGCGGCTCGTCGCCGGCCACCCGTTGTTGCCGGCCTGGCTGTGGCGCAGCGGGCTCGAAGCGGTGCGCCGCAGGCCGCTTCCGACGGCCTGGCGATCGACCCCTGGCACCTCGCCGCTGTCATCGAGGGGGTCCGCTTCCGCATGGACCGGGCCGAGGCGATCATCGACCGCGGTGCGATCTTCGAGGCGGCGCGCTATGCGCTCTCGCTGTGGCGCTGGTTCGCGCGGCCCGACGAGGTCCAGATAGAGGCGACCCTGCGCCGCCGCCGCTGCGCTGGCGGCGAGTCAATCGCCATCGCCTCTGATCGCCGCTTCCCTCGGCGCGCATGCCTGGCTCGACCACCACGGCTGGGGTGCCCAAAACGGCGAACGACCGGCGCTGCGTGTGGCGCTGGCGCAGTGTTGGCAGCGCGGCGGGCTGATGCACGTGACCGCGCCGCTGTTGACCGGCGCCAAGGCGTTCGGCGGCGACGCGCCGCGGCAGCAGGAGGCCTGGGTGGCCCTATTCCTCGGCTCGCTCGCCGAGGAGGCGGAATGGGGCATCGCGCTGCTGCGTCTC
>DATLTH010000020.1:0-2507 GCA_035533695.1 Allostellaceae bacterium
CGCCGAGCAGCGCGCCCTGCAACTGGCTGATCAGCACCGGCCCCAACGCCCGCGTTCCGGGATGCAACAGCGCGAGCGCCGTCTCGGCATAAAGGGTGTTGGGCGACAGCCGGTCGATGATCTGCTGGGTCTGCAGAAAGGCGAGGCGCGGCCCGAAGACGCCTTCGGACGGGCCGGCGATCAGGCTGGCCGCGATCGGCGTGATCACCGACCAGAACAGGGCGAAGAGCAGCCACGTGCCGAGCGACGCCAGCGCGGCGGTGGCCGGGGCGCGGAACAATACCGAGAACAATAGCGCGAGCGCGAGCCAGACCCCGCCATAGGCGATCGTCGCGACAAGAAAGCCGAGCATCCGCACGGTCTCCTCGGTGCTCGGCGGCAACCCGAACAGCAACAGGCCAAGCCCGAGCACCAGCAGCCACAGCGAGACGAGGCCGATCGTCAACGCCAGCAAGCCGGCAAAGAATTTCCCCAGCAACAGCGCGTCGCGGTAGATCGGCTGGGCGAGGATGCGGCTCATCGTGCGGCGGTTGAATTCGCCGTTGATCGCGTCAAACGACAAGGCGATCGCGACCAGCGGGATCAGAAACCCGAGCAATGCGATGAACGAGGGCAGCGGGTCCTGCGACAGGGTCAGCAGCCGCAGAAACAGGAACGGACTTTCGCCGATCGTCGCGCGAATCGTCCGGATCGCCTCATAGGCCGCGGCAAGCGCGGTCAGGAACACCAGCGCTTCGAGGATGCGCATCCGCGCGCTCGACAGATGGTCGGCCGTTTCCTTGGCGATGACCGCGCCGAGACCGGTCCACGGCGAGCCCAGGCGCCGTCCCATGGGGCGCCGTCCCGTGGGGCGCCGTCCCGTGGGGCGCCCGTCGGCGGGCCTACTCGGCGGCATGACCCGCCTCCTCGAAATAGCGGTTGTACACCTCGTTGAGGCTCGGCGCAGCGAACTGGATGCCGACCAGCTCGACCTCGGAAGCCAGCCGGCGGGCGATGTCGGCACGCAGGTCGCTTTGGCAATCGACCCGGTAGCGGTCGCCGCCCAAGGGCTGCACCCGCACGATCCCCGGCATCGCAGCAAGGCGATCGGCGATGCCCGTGGAATTGGATTCGCCCGGCGCGCGGGCCTCGACATCGATGACATACCCGCCGCCCAGCACATTGCCCGCCAGCTCGGTGACCGTGCCGGACAGCACGATACGGCCGCGGTTGAACAGGGCGACGCGGTCGCACACGCTCTGCACCTGGTCGAGATGGTGCGACGACAGCAATACCGCGGTGCCGTCGGCCTTCAGGCCGCGGATCATGTCGAGGAACTCCTGCGTCGAATGCGGGTCGAGCGCGGTCGTCGGCTCGTCGAGGATCGCGATGCTCGGTTCTTTCATCAGAATCTCGGCGAGGCCGAGACGCTGGCGCATGCCGTGCGAGAATGTCGCAACCCGGGCGCGGCCGACATCGCCGAGCCCGACCCGTGCGATTGCCGCGTCGAAGCGCTGGTCGATCTCGCGCCGCGGCAGCCCGGCGAGACGCCCGGTGTAGGTCAGATTGTCGCGCGCCGAGAGGCCGTCGTAAAAGCCGATCTGGTCCGGCAGGTAGCCGACCCGGCGCTTCACCTCGAGCGGCTCGCGCAGCGGGTCGAAGCCGGCGACCTCGGCATGCCCGCCGCTCGGCTCGGTCAGCCCCAGCAGCATCAGGATCGTCGTCGTCTTGCCCGACCCGTTCGGCCCGAGGATGCCGACGATCTCGCCGGCGCGCACTTCGAGATCGATGCCGTCGACCGCCAGGGCTTCGCCATAACGCTTGGTCAGTCCCTCGGCCCTGATCACCACCTCGCCCGCCATCGACTTCTTCCTCAGCGGCGGCCGAAGCGGGCGACGGCAAACACCACAACCATGAGGGCGATCGCAATGATCGCGATGGCGATCGCCCCCCACAGGGTCGAGGTCAACACGGTAATGCGAAAATTCGCCGATTCGGAAAGGCCGCCGGCGGCACTGGCCCGGATCGTCGCCTGATAGTCGCCGGCAATGGCCTTGGCGGAGGGCGTCAGGGCGACCTTGACCTCCTGCCGCCCGCCGGCCGGGATTTGCGCCACTTTTTTCGGGTCAAAGCTCGACTTCCAGCCGTCCGGGGTCGTCGCGGAGAGTTCGATGTCGTGCGCCGCCTCGCTGCCGTCGTTGCGCAGGACGACGGTCAGTTCGCCATCCTGTCCGGCATAGGCTTCGCCGGAGAGCCTGCCGCCTTCGCCCGACAGCGACAGGCTCGGGTGACCGACGATCGTCAGGCTGACTGGCAGCTCGGCGCTCGCCGCCCCGGTCTTGGCGCGGAGCACCAGCTTGTAGTCGCCCGCTGGGGTCTCGCGCGGGATCGTCAATGCCGCTTCGACATCCTTCGACTTGCCGGCCTCGATCGGCAGGCCGGTGATCTGCTGGCTGCCGTACGCCTCGGTGAATGCAACCTGGAAATTCTTTGGCGCATCGGCGCTCAGATTGACCGTCGCGTCGCGG
>DATLTH010000021.1:0-2939 GCA_035533695.1 Allostellaceae bacterium
GAGCTCGAACGCCTGATCGGCCAGGGCGTCAGCCTCATTGAGCGGCGCAACGCCTTCGAGTTCTTCCGCGACTACGCCGCCGAACTGTGCGAGGTCGCGACCGGTTCGATCTGGCGCCCGCGCGCCGGCTCGATGATCAACCACCGCACCCTTACCGCTGCGATGATCGACAGCCGCGACTTCCTCGCCGCCCGCCGCCGGGCCGACACCGAAATTATGGCGCCCGCCGGTACCCGCATCGCCTTCACCGGCGGCACCGACTGCAACGATCATCCGCGCATCTGGGAGGCGCTCGACAAGATCCACGCCAAGCACCCGGACATGGTCCTCCTGCATGGCGGTAGCCCGCGCGGTGCCGAGCGCATCGCCGCCTGCTGGGCCGACAATCGCCAGGTGCCGCAGGTTGTCTTCAAGCCCGACTGGATCCGCGATCGCAAGGCCGCGCCCTTCAAGCGCAACGACAAGATGCTCGAAGCCCTGCCGACCGGCCTTGTCGCCTTCCCCGGCTCCGGCATCTCCGCCAACCTCGCCGACAAGGCGAAGAAGCTTGGCATCCCGGTGTGGCGCTTCGCCGAGCCCGCTCCGGCGAAATCGGGCGGCGCGTGAGCGCCGTTTCCCGTCGCACATTCCGCAAGGTTCCGTCGGCCAACCAAGGCCGCCTGGCGGCGATCGCGTCCGCGCGGGTCGCATCCCGCGTGCGCGTCCAGCGATTGGGTCTGCCGGGGCGGTCGTTTTCCCGGCGCGTTGTCGGCATCCCGTCGCGGCGCGCTTTTCAGCCGGCGCCGTTGCCGGTCACGTGAACCGGAGCTCAGCGCGTCGCCGCTATCGGCCGGGTTCGAAGCGACCGGGGCGCGAGCAGTCGGCCCCGGGTGTTCGATCATGTTCAGCACGCCTCGCACTCGCCGCGACGGCTGCATCTCCCGACGCCTATCGCCTGCCGTCGCGTGATAACCGCGGTCGCTGTCGTCATTGTCGTGCCGGGCTGATTGCGGCGGCGTGAGGGTTCACGCCCCGGACCGGCGGCTGTCGCTGCTGTCGTGTCTTCGGGCGGATAAGCCGGATGTCGTCTTTTCGGCGATGTCGCATGCCGTACCTGCGTGGCTCTCCAAAGCGCTAGATCCCGCAGGCGCCGCCCACAACCCGTCGGCAAAAGAATTTCCCCGGCCGGTCAAAGCCGGCCTCCTCGCGACCGCGGCGCAAGTGCCGCTCCAAATTCTTCCGCCTCCCGGGTCCTCCGCTTTGCTTCGGCCGCTCGCACGCTCGCGGTGCGGGCAACGCCCTTTGCGGTCTCTGAGCGCGAGCCATCGCAGGAACGATCCTGCGAAATCTTAAACCTGAAAGGAGACAAGTCATGGCTATCACCCTCGGTACCTTCACCAAGCAGGACAACGGCACCTTCACCGGTACGTTGAAGACCCTCAACGTCACCGCGGCGCTCAACATCGTCCCGGTCGACAAGATGTCCGACAACGCCCCCGATCACCGGGTCTACGCCGGCCAGCGCTACGAAGTCGGCGCCGGCTGGAGCCAGGTCGCCAAGACGAGCGGCGAGACCTATGTGAACCTCAAGATCGCGGCCCCCGAATTCGGGCCGAACTGGGTTCGCTGCCGCCTCGTCAAGATCGAGAACGCTGCCGAAGACGGCGCTACCCACATCGCCCTGTGGGAGCCGCGCGACCGGTGACGGCGCCGCCCCGCCGCGGGCGACCGCGGCGGGGTTGCCTTCCGATCCTCACCGGGTTCCACAGCGACCGCGGACCGTCCTGTCCGCTACCATCGCTAAGAGTCTTCTCTTCGGACTTCCCAGCATACCGTGCCGGACCGGACCGCCCCAAGGATGCGCGGTTCCTCCAATTTTGCCGAGCGCAGGGAGCGCGCTCTCGCGCGCCGGCCGATCAGCTCGCTCGACAAAATCGGCACCCCCGCGCCCCGCTCCGCGGCGCTTGGCACCGTCCTTGACCCGATCCGGCCCGGCACGGTGCGCCCGTCCCGTCTTCTCAACCGAAGGAGGGTACGATGATCGCGCTTTATGACCACATCCAGGAGCTGCGGGCCGAGTTGCGGGGCTGCTGCTTCACGCGCCGTGAACGAGCGTGCGTCGAGGCGGAACTGACAAAGGCGATCGCCGAGCAGGTCGAGATCGACCGCACGTTCGATCGCGCGCTCGAGGCGCACATCGAGGAAGGGAGGTGAGCCGTGTGCAAGGTTCTGAACGCTCGCCAGGCCGGCAGAAAGCCGTCGGAGGATCGCGTCTATGTCGGTCGGCCGAGCAAATCGAGGAATCCGTTTGTGAGCGGACGCGACGGGTCGCGCGACGAGGTCATCGCCAAATACCGCGCATGGATCGTGCACCAGCCGGCGCTGATCGCGGCGCTCGATGAGCTGCGCGGCAAGCATCTCGTCTGCTGGTGCACGCCCGCGCGCTGCGATGCCGAAGTGCTGATCGAGCTCGCCAATCGGTGAGATGTTGCGGCGCGCGCCGGTGGCGATCCCGCCGGCGCGCCCTCGTCGGATCGCATCAGCACGCCTGTCAGCTGGTTACCGCGGCGGCCGTCCTGGTCCGCCCTCAAGCGGCGCCGGGCCGCGGCGCCGCAGGGCGTGTCACCGGTGGAGCCGATCGAGAAGCGCCTCAGACCGGCGGATCACCTGGTCCGCCCCGCGCATCCAGTCATCGAGGCCGGTCAATTCGAATTCTTCCCGCTCGACCGGCGACAGCGCCAGCCGCCGGCGCAACGGTGCAGCCGCATCGCCGCCGCCGGCGTCTTCCGCGTCGGGCAGCGCGTCGGCCGGACATGCCGCCCGCCGCGGCGGGAGCCCCCCGCGAGGCGGGCGCCGCGCGGCGGCAGGGCGTCCTCGCGTAACGGCGCCAGGGGCTTGAGGCCGTAGAGGCGCCGCGTCGAGCGATGCGTCACCTCGATCGCGATGCCGCGTTCGACGAA
>DATLTH010000022.1:0-2048 GCA_035533695.1 Allostellaceae bacterium
ACTTGGTTACTTCGCCGAGGGCGCGGCCCTCCTTGCGGTTGTAGACGACCAGGCCGACCCCGCCTTGTTGCGCCGTCAGCGCGCAGACTTCGACGCCGTGCGCGAGATAGGGGCGGCAGGTGCAGATGTCGGAGCCGAACACGTCCGAGCCGTTGCACTCGTCATGGACGCGGCAGGCGATCACCGTCTCGGGCTTGCCGATCTGCGCGACATCGCCGAACAGGTAGACCGTCATGCCGCCGATCGGCGGCAGAAACACGTCGAGATCGGGCCTTGTGACCAGTTCGGGGAACATGCCGCCGGTTTCCTCGAACAGGGTGCGCCGCAAAACCGGCTCGGCGACGCCAAACCGCGCGGCGATGCCCGGCAGGTGCCATACCGGGTCGATCGCCGCCTTGGTCACCCGGATTTCGCCGCTGTCGAGCACGACGCGGCCGTCGGGGACGATGTCGCCGGATGCGATGCGCTGGCGGATTTCGGGCAGGTCGATCCGCGCGGCGGTGACCGCGATTGTCGGGCGGACATCGATGCCTTCGCGGATCTGCTCGGCAAACGCCGCGCCGACGAGATGGCCGTAGGGATCGAGCGAAACGATCTTTGCCGGATCGCCCCATTGCGGCCAGGGCCCGATCGAGGCCACCGGCGCGGTGTCGGTCAGGTCGGGGCGATGGTCCGACGCCAAGGCGCGGGTCGCCACCGCCAGCGCGCGATAGATCGCATAGGACCCGCTATGGGAGCCGATCGCGTTGCGGTGGCGGCGCTCCGCCGGACTTGCCACCACCGGCCCGCGCAGCTCGGCGCTTGGCGCTCCCCAACTCAGCGGCACCGCCCCGCCGCCGGCGCCGCCCGGATGCGACGTCAGGCGGATGTGCCGCGGTATGATTTGTTCCATGTCGTCCGATAAGAACTAATTCGGCAATCTGGCACACTACCGGACCGCGCCGCCGGCAGCAAGGCGGGGGCTGAATGCCGTAGCCGAGGGAACGCCGCCTCACATGCCCGTGATCGAGCAGAAACGCGGCGACCATCTCATGGTACGATCGGGTGGCCTATTACCGGGAGAGCCGCGATGGCGGAGGTGCAGGCCGCGACGCCGACGCGGCTTGATCCGCGCAAGTTTCGGGACCCGCTGGTCACCGCCACCGGGGACCGGCGCGCTCAGGTTGCGCTCCATTCGCTCGATACGCTGTGGTTCAACACCGGGACCCTGTGCAATCTGACCTGCCGGCACTGCTATATCGAATCCTCGCCCAGGAACGACCGTCTGGTTTACCTGAGCGCCGCCGAGGTCGACGAATACCTCGATCAGATCAAGCATCTCGGGCTCGGCACACGCCTGATCGGCTTTACCGGCGG
This sequence comes from Allostellaceae bacterium, assembly GCA_035533695.1. GTDB lineage: Bacteria > Pseudomonadota > Alphaproteobacteria > ATCC43930 > CGMCC-115725 > DATARH01. Next base: position 1,357 of record DATLTH010000022.1, read on the forward strand.
CGAACCGTTCATGAACCCGGACCTGCCGGCAATGCTGGACACGGTGCTGGCGCGCGATTTTCGCGCCCTGGTGCTGACCAACGCGATGAAGCCGATGCACAAGATGAAGCCGGCGCTCGTCGCCTTGCGCGAGCGGTTCGGCGACCGCCTGGCGATTCGCGTCTCGATCGACCATTACGGCCGCGCCGTGCATGAAAGGGAGCGAGGCCCTCACAGCTGGCAGCCGACGATCGACGGGTTCAGATGGCTCGCGGCGAATCGATTCGCGGTGTCGGTGGCGAGCCGGCGCCTGTCGGGCGAATCGGAGGCGGCGATCAGGCGCGGCTTTGCCGCCTTGTTCAGCGAGCTCGCCGTTGCGCTCGACGCAAACGATCCGGGCATGCTGACGGTGTTTCCCGAGATGGACCCGGCCGCGGATGTACCTGAAATTACCGACGCGTGCTGGAGCCTCCTCGGCAAGTCGCCACAAAGCGTTATGTGCGCCAGTTCGCGCATGGTGGTAAAGTTCAAGGGGGCTCCCAGGCCGAGCGTCATCGCCTGTACGCTGCTGCCCTATGACCCGCGTTTCGACCTCGGCCCGGGCCTCGCCGGCGCTCTCGGGCAGGTCGCGCTCAACCATCCTCACTGCGCCACATTCTGTGTGCTTGGCGGTGGCGCTTGCAGTCGAGGGTAGTTTTCGCGCATAAATTTAA
>DATLTH010000023.1:0-5977 GCA_035533695.1 Allostellaceae bacterium
GGAGCCAATCGGCTGCGCCGCCGCGGCCGCATGCCGAGCCGCGGACAATCCTCAGGCCGGCTCGGCCATCGCGTTGAAATCGTCGAGCAGCGCGGCGATGCGGCTGCTGTCGGCCTGGTCCATGATTGCCCGGGCGCGCCGGGTTGCGGCGACCATGTCGAGGCCGCGAATGCGCTGCTTGACGCGCGGGACGCTCTGCGGCGCCATCGACAGTTCGCGCAGGCCGAGCCCGAGGAGCAGCGCGGCGTAGCGCGGGTCGCCGGCGATCTCGCCGCAGACGCTCACAGGAATATGGCGGCGCGCCGCCGCCTCGACGGCAAATTGCACGAGCCGTAACACCGCCGGGTGCAGCGGATTGTAGAGATAGGCGACCTGCTCGTCGGTGCGGTCGACCGCCAGCGTGTACTGCGTCAAATCGTTGGTGCCGACCGCAAAGAAATCGGCTTCGCCGGCGAGCGCGTCGGCGGCCAGTGCCGCGCCCGGCACCTCGATCATCGCGCCCAATGGCGGCAGCGCCTGCGGCAGCCGCACCCCGCGGCGGCGCAACCGGCGCGCCACCTGCTGCATGGCTTCGCGCGTGCGGCACAATTCATCGACCGTCGAGATCATCGGCAGCAGAATGCGCACCGGCCCCAGAGCGGCCGCGCGCAGCATCGCGGCAAGCTGCGTATCCAACAGGCGGCGTTCCTGCAATGACAGGCGGATCGCGCGCAACCCGAGCGCCGGGTTCGCCGAATCGGCGGCCGCGTAGTGCGCGAGCGCGGCCGGCAATTTGTCGCCGCCGACATCGAGGGTGCGCAAGGTCACCGGGCGTCCCTCCATCCCGGTCACCAGGGTGGAAAAGAATTCGTATTGCTCGTCCTCGTCCGGCAGATCCTCGCGGTTCATATAGAGAAACTCGGTGCGCACGAGGCCAAGCCCCATGGCGCCGTTGGCCAATGCCTGCTCAAGTTCGACCGGCAGTTCGAGATTGGCTTCGAGGCGGATCTCGACGCCGTCGCGGGTCACTGCCGGGACCCGCCGCAGCCGGCCGAACTGGCGCCGCTCGCGCGTATAGGCTTCGTGGCGCTCCCGGTAATCCTCGATGGTGATGGGCGAGGGGTCGATGATCACGGCTCCCGCAGAGCCGTCGATCACCACATTGGCATCGGTGCGCGCCCGCTCGAGCAGGCCGACCACCCCGAACACAGCCGGCAGCCCGAGCGCGCGCGCCATGATCGCGGTATGGCTGTCGGAACCGCCGACCTCGGTGGCAAAGCCGCCGATCCGCCGCGGATCCATCAAGGCGGTGTCGCCGGGCGTGACCTCCTCGGCGAGGATCACCGCGCCGCCGCTCAAGCTCGAGTAGGCGACGTAGGGTTTCTTCAAAAGATTACGGATCAGCCGCGCGCCGACCACCCGAATGTCGTCGATGCGGGCGGCGAGATAGGGGTCTTTCATCGCGGCAAAGGATTTGCCGAATTCCTCGATTTCCAGCTCGATCGCCCGCTCGGCATTGATGTGCGCGCGGGAGATGCGCTGGTTGACGCCGCGGATCAGGCGCGAATTCGCCAGCATCGCCAGGTGGGCGTCGAGCACATAACCGATCTCGTCGGAGGCCGATCCCGGCAATGCAGTGGCCCGCGCCCTGAGCTTGCGCAGTTGCTTGGCGGATTGCGCGACGGCCTCGGCAAAACGGCTGCGCTCGGCTTCGACGGCGGAGTCGGCGATCCGGCTCTCGCTGACCGGCAATGCCCCGCGATCGCCGATATAGGCCGGCCCGATCGCGATTCCCGGCGAAACGCCGATCCCCGAAAGCCTCTGCTCTTTCCGCTGCGCGGCTCCGGGCGTCTCGTCAATCCTCATCGAACTTGCATTCGATCAGGCGGGCGAGCGTTTCCACCGCCGTTGCCGCTTCGCAGCCGGTCGCGGTGATCTCGATGACGGTGTCGGCGGCGGCGGCCAGCATCATCAGTCCCATGATCGATCGGCCGGAGACGGTCGTGCCGTTCTTGCGCACCCAGATTTCGGCATCGAACTGGGCGGCGGTCTTGACGAAGCGGGCCGCAGCGCGCGCATGCAGTCCCTTCTGGTTGCAGATCTTGACGCTGCGCCGCGACGGCGCGACGGCGCCGGTGGATTGCCCAGGACCGTCGGCGGGGTTCATCGTCGCGCGTCAGCCAGGAGTTGCGAGGCGACGTTGATGTATTTGCGGCCGGCTTCCTGCGCGCCGAGCACCGCCCGCTCAAGGCTCTCGCTTTGGCGCAGGCTGGCGAGCTTGATCAGCATCGGCAGGTTGACCCCGGCGATGACCTCGACCTTGCCGCGGTCCATCACCGAAATCGCCAGGTTCGAGGGGGTGCCGCCAAACATATCGGTCAACAGCACCGCGCCGTCCCCGCTGTCGACCTCGGCGATCGAGTGGAGGATGTCCTGGCGGCGCCGCTCCATATCGTCGTCAGGACCGATGCAGACGGCCGCGATCTGGCTCTGGGCGCCGACCACGTGCTCCAGCGCGGCGACGAATTCCGCCGCCAGCCGCCCGTGGGTGACCAACACCATGCCGATCATCGGAATCCCTTTGCCGGGCAGCGCAATCGCCGATTCCCCGCGTGACCGCCAGGCGCATCCGCCGCGGCTCGCCGCACGCAGGTCGCCAGGCCGGCAGATCCGGTTCTGCCGCCGTCGGTCAAATTCGCCATCGCGCGATCGGTATAGTTACGCAGGGCAGAAGCCACTTGCCGCTCGCGCCGGAGGCTGTCGGGGGTGACCTCGGCGGGAGTATGGGGGTATGCAGTCCTCGATATACCGCTGTCCGCGCCGTTCGTCATCACGCTTGATCAGCGCCGTACTCGCGCCGCTGTCGGCGATGAGCCTTCCGGTCGCCGGCTGCGATGCTTGTCGACACCATCGCTCGTCATGGGTCCAGCATAATCGGAAGCCCCGTCCCGGTAAACGCGCACAACAGAAGGCGCAGCTTGGCTGCGGCCGAGGCTTCGAACGGCGCCACCGCGATCACCGGCAGCGCGATGCCAAGGATCGTCTCGCTGCGCGGCGCCGGCAGCCGCTCGATGGTTTCGGTTGCGACCAGATCGGCGATCAGGGCGACCGGCGCCTCGGCCAGCGCATCGACCCGGAAGAGGCCGACCCCGCGCACCTCGATGAGCCCGGCGATCGTCGCCGGCGCGCGCACGATGATCATCCCGCCGAGCCGGCGCAATTCGCTTTGATCGTCGGCCACCAATCGGCCTCCGGCGTCAATCAGTCGCAGCCCCAGATCGGACTTGCCCGACCCTGACGCCCCGCGCAGCAACACCGCGCGACCATCGATCGCGACCGCCGTCGCGTGGATCAGCAGGCGTTCCGTCACAGTTGCGCCGTCACGGCTGGGCGGTCACGGCTCGGCGGGCAGGCGGATCAGGAACCGCGCGCCGCCGCCGTCGGTTCGGTTTTCGGCCCAGATGCGCCCGCGATGCGCCTCGGTGATCTGCTGCGAGATCGACAGCCCAAGCCCCGAATGCGTGCCGTATTTCTCGCCGGCCGGCCGCTCGCTGTAGAAGCGGTCGAAGATCGCGGTCAGCTTGTCCTCCGGGATGCCGGTTCCCTGGTCCTCGACGGTGACGAGGACGGCCCGGCCGTCGCGGGCGGCGCGGATGCGTATCTCGCCGTCGGGCGGGCTGAACGAGACGGCATTGGCAATGACATTGAGGAAGATCTGCGACAGGCGGCTCTCGATCCCGGGCACGACGAGGGCGCGGCCGCGGCCTGGCACCTCCGCCGGCAGGTCGAGGACGAGGCGCGGCGAACCGTCGGCTCGGGTCGCTTCATGCATATCGACCAGGGCGCGCAGCATCGCCCCGATATCGGTCGGCGACATCTCGAGCCGGTTCAGTTCGGCATCAAGCCGCGACGCATCGGAGATATCGGTGATCAGTCGGTCGAGCCGCTCGACATCGTCCTGGATGATCGCCATCAGCCGGCGCAGCTTGACCGGGTCGTCGATGCGCGCCGCGGTCTCGACGGCGCTGCGCAGCGAGGAAAGCGGGTTTTTGATCTCGTGCGCAACGTCGGCGGCGAAGCTTTCGATCGCGCTCATCCGCTGCCACAACGCATCGGTCATTTCGCGCAACGAGGCTGCCAATTCGCCGATTTCGTCGTTGCGTCCGGTAACGTCCGGGATCTCGATGCGCGCGCCGCGGCCGCGCGCCCGCTGCGCCGCCGCGGCCAGGCGGCGGATCGGCCGGGCAATCGTGCCCGCCAGATAGAGCGACAGCAGCACCGTCACCAAGAGCGTCACGCCGAAGATGCGCAACAGCTCCAGCCGCACCGTGCGCAGTTCCCCTTCGATCTCGCGGTTGCTCGTCGACAGCAAGACCGCGCCGAGCACCTGCTTGTAGCGCCGCAGCGGGACGGCAACGCTGATCACCAGCCCGCTATCGCGCGGATCGGAGCGCACTGCCGAGCCGCTTTGGCCGAGCAATGCCCCTGCCGCCTCGGGGAAATCCTTGGCGGTCTCGCCCTCGCGATAGACCGGATGCTTGTGGCGGCTCGGCAGCAGCTCGGTGATCGAGTCGTAGAGCGCGTCGGCCAACCGGGTCAGCGGGCCCCTGCGGTCGGCGGCGGGTAGCGGCGCGACCTGCACGGCACCTCCCGGCCCGCGCAACAGGCGGCTGTCGACGATCAGCGCACCGCGCGCGTTGAACAGTTGGGCTCGCGTGCGGGTCGGCTCGACCAGGCGGCGGATCATTTGGCGTGCCAGATCCGGCAGCAGGACCTCGCCCTCATCGCCCGAATCGAGGACGGCGCCCTCGCTGAGCGCGGCCGCGAAAATCTTGCTTTGCGTATGCAGCGACTCGATCTGCTGACCGATCAGGCTGCTCTCGAACTTGCCGAGATAGAGAAACCCGACGGCAAGGAGCGCAACCGGCAGGACGTTGACCGCGACGATCCGCCGGGTCAGCGGCGAGACCGAAGGAAGGCGCCAGCGCCATGGCCGACCTCCGGCGGATCGAGCCGGTTCGGCCGGGGTTTCGCTGTCCGCCGACCACCCCGCGCGCGCTCCCGGACCCGCCGATGGCGCCTCGGATGGCGCCTCGGGCCGGGCGGACGCTTTTGCCTCAGCGGTCGCGGTATCGATAGCCGACGCCATAGAGGGTTTCGATCTGCGCGAATTCCATATCGACAGCTTTGAATTTCTTGCGCAGCCGCTTGATGTGGCTGTCGATTGTGCGGTCGTCGACATAGATGTGCTCGCCATAGGCCGCGTCCATCAGCTGGTCGCGGTTTTTGACGTGGCCGGGACGCTGCGCCAGGGATTTGAGGATCAGGAATTCGGTGACCGTCAGTTCGACCGGCCGCCCTTGCCAGGTGCACAGGTGACGCGCCGGGTCGAGGGTCATCCCTCCGCGCACGATGACCGGCTCGCCCTGGCCCTCTTCGCGCTCGCGCGCCAGTTCGTCGCGGCGGATCAGGGCGCGGATGCGCTCGATCAACAGCCGCTGCGAAAACGGCTTCTTGATGTAGTCGTCGGCGCCCATCCGCAGCCCGAGCAATTCGTCGACCTCGTCGTCCTTCGAGGTCAGGAAAATCACCGGAATTTGGCTGTTGCGGCGCAGCTGGTTGAGCAGCTCCATCCCGTCCATCCGCGGCATCTTGATGTCGAGCACGGCGAGGTCGACCGGCTGGGAGACCATTCCCCTGAGCGCTTCGGCGCCGTCGCTGTAGCAGCGCACGGCAAACCCCTCGGCTTCTAGTGCCATCGACACCGAGGTCAGGATGTTCCGATCGTCATCGACGAGAGCGATTGTGCTGGTCACGGCTCGTCCCCCAAAATCCGCTGTGCCGTCAGCGGGCTACCCCGGCGCACTCTCTCGTGCCTAAATATGGCGGCGCGACGGCAAACACAAAGGTCGGACGAGACGATTGCGCCAGAACGTTCCGCCGCCCCTTCGCGCAGCATGGTAATCCGCGCTGTCGTCCTGGTTGCAGATCGGCGGGT
>DATLTH010000024.1:0-2122 GCA_035533695.1 Allostellaceae bacterium
TATGATTTTTCGCTCCTCAACTTCACCGGCCGCCACCCTCCGCCGGTCGACGCGCAATTCGGTCTGCCTCGTCCCGAGCGAAGTCGAGGGACGCGCGATCGAACTGCACCGGCAATTTGATTGTTGTTGCAGCCTGCCTCCCTCGACTTCGCTCGGGACGAGGCAGGTTCTTGTTCTGGCCTCGAGGATTGCGTCGTTTCTTGGCGATCGATCGGGACGGCCTCTACAAATAACCCCGCGCCCGCCAGAACCGCTCCGCCGCGGGGTGGAGCGGCACGCATTGCGGCGTGTCGAGGCCTTCTTTCGCCATGCGCTCGACCGGCAGATCGCCCGGCTCTTCCCAGGGAATGCGCATCTTGCGCGCGTCGAGCCCGGCGCAGATCTGCTCGACCAGTCTGTCGTCGGCATCGGCGCGGACGAACACCGTCCAGCCGCTGAAATCGATCGACAGCACGTCTGCCGGCAGCTTGGGATAAGCGGATTGCGGCAGCACCGCGCGGCGATAGCCCATCGCCTCGAGCTTTTGCACCGTCGCCTCGCCGAGCGGCAGGATCGTCATGCCGGCATCGAGCGCCTGCGGGACCCAGGAATGTGCGGCCTCGTCGAACAGTGCGTCGACCTCGCCGTTGACCAGCGCCTTGAAGGTCGGCGTGTGCGGCCACGGCACCGAGCCTTTCTTCAAGACATCGCCGCCCCAGACCGCGATGTCGCCGCGCGAGAAGCCGGCCGCCGCGGCGACATCGTCGAACATGTGATGCAGCGTGTGATCGAGCGCGCCGCGCATCATGATGCGCAGCTTGGGCTTCCTCGCCGCGATGTCCTCAAAGCGCGTCAACCCGGTCTCGGGCCGCACCGCGAAGACGAACTGGTCCCAGGACGGGATGACCGTCACCGCCAAGAGCGGCAGCTTCTCCTTGAACATGCCCTGGCCCTTCACCGCGACCGACAGCACGCAGGCGGGATTGATGATCGCGAGATCGGCCTCGCCCTTGGCGACCGCGTAAATGCCTTCGGCCGAGCTGACCGCGAACAAGGTTACCGGCTTGCCGCCCTGCGCTCGGCGCAGCACCACTTTCGCCTGAAACCATTCCGGCACCGGATTCTCCGGTGTCGCCCCGACCATCTCGGACGCAATCTCCAAGACGAGCCGCGAGCGCGTGACGTTCGGATTGACGGCGGGCGTGGTGTTGGTGGTCATGGTTTCTCCTTGTGCTGAGAAGTTTTAGACCCGTCGTCGTTCCCGCGTAAGCGGGAATTCAGGACGAGTGCCGCGGGATTGCCCTGGCCCCCCGCTTGCGCGGGGTGACGAATGGTTGGACCGCATTGCCACCCCCGCGCCTTCTGCTACTCTCGCCCGCGTGAGCCAAGCCGCCGCCCGAGCGCCGATCCCGTTCCGCGTGCCGTCCGCGATCAAGCGCAACATGACGTTGTTCGCGTTGTCGCAGACCTTCACCGGCGCCGGCATGCAATTCACATACGGCTTCGGCCCGCTGATGGTGCTGGCCTTGACCGGCTCGCCGGATCTGGTCGGCATTTCGGTCGGCCTCGTCGGCCTCAGCCGCTTTCTGGTCTCCTATCCGGTCGGCAAGGTCACCGACGCTTACGGGCGCAAGCCGGGCATCCTCATGGGCCTCAGCCTCGCGCTGGTCGGCGCCGTGATCGTCGGCCAGGCGATGGGGCATAAGAGCTTTGCGCTGTTCGTCGTCGGCATCCTGGTCTTCGGCATGGGCATGAACGCGTCGCAGCAATTGCGCGTCGCCGCGACCGACATGTTCCCGGCGACCCACCGCGCGACCGCGCTCGGCTATCTCGCGCTGGGATCACTGTTCGGCCTGGTGGTCAGCCCGGTGGTGATCGGCTTCTCGCAAAGCGTTTCGGCGCGGCTCGGCCAGGACCCGATCGGCCTGGCCTGGTATCTGCTGCCCGCGCTGATCCTGCCGGGGATGCTGATGATCGTGTTCGTTCGGCCCGACCCGAAGGAGATCGGCCAGAATCTCCATCAGTATTATCCAGGCTATGCCGCGCCGCCGCGCCGCACCGCGCCGCCGACCCGCTTCAGCGCGATGCACCTGCTGCGCCATCCGGCGATCCGCCTCGCGATCGTCTCGAACAGCGCCGCGCA
>DATLTH010000025.1:0-2154 GCA_035533695.1 Allostellaceae bacterium
AGGTCTTGCTCCAGCCGTCGAGCAGGATCACCTGGTCGCGGATCGAGGGATAGGAGAGCAGGCTGACGTGCTCGGCCCCGTCATAGAGGATCTCGCCGTAGATTTCGTCGCTCATGACCGCGACATGAGGATTGCGTTCGATCCCCCTGACGAGTTTGTCGAACTCGCTGCGCGGCACCACGCCGCCCGTTGGATTGGCCGGGCTGTTGATGATCAGGAGGCGCGTCCGCGGCGTGATCTTCGCCAGCACCTCTTCGGCATTGAACGAGAACCCGGCGCTCTCGTAGAGCGGCACCGGCACCGGGGTCGCGCCGGAAAACTTGATGACGCTTTCGTAGATCGGAAAGCCGGGATTGGGATAGAGGATCTCCGCCCCCGGTTCGCCGAACATCATGATCGCGAAGAACATCGTGACCTTGCCGCCGGGGACGACCAGCACCTGGTCGGGCGACACCTCGACCCGGTGGCGCCGCCACAGATCGGCGGCGACCGCTTCGCGCAACGGCGGAATGCCGTTGGCCGGAGTATAGCCGTGATGGCCGTCGGCCAAGGCCTTGCGGCCGGCTTCGACGATATGCGCGGGGGTCGGGAAATCGGGCTGGCCGATCCCCAGATTGATGATCGAGCGGCCCTGCGCCGCCAGCGCGTTGGCCCGCGCCAGCACCTCGAAGGCGGTTTCGGTGCCGAGGACGCCGATGCGCCCGGCCATCTGCAGCATTCGAACTTCTCCCTCGCACGCCGCGCGTGCATCTGCCGAATTTCGCGCCCGCCGAATTTAGGCCTGCCGAATTTAGCGCCATTACCGGGGCGTGGCGATGAAGAACAGAATATCGCCGGATTCCGCTCCGCGGGCGGGAGCGAAACGCCGGCGGGACCTGTTTGCAATCGGGCAATTGCTGTCAACCGATGAGCCGAGCGGCAACGACGATCCTGCTGGTCGAGGACGATCGCGAAGTACGCGAGATCGCGCACACCATCCTGGCGGGCGAGGGCTACCGCATGATCGAGGCCGCGACCGGCGACGACGCCCATCGCTTATTACTGACCCACCCCGATCTGCAGGTCGATGTGCTGTTCACCGACGTGGTGATGCCCGGCCGCCTCGACGGCATCGATCTCGCCGATGCGGCTCGCAGCCTGCACCCCCGCATTCACGTGCTGTACGCGACCGGGTTTGCCGGTCTCGTTCGTCCCGGCCGCGACAAGGAGCTGCGCGGGCCGGTGCTGCGCAAACCCTATCGCCCGGCCGAATTGCGCCGCGCCGTCGTCGCCCTGCTCGACGGGGCGGAATGACGCAAGCCCCCCGTCGTATCGTGCGAGTTGAGGAAGACGTTCCGCATCCGACGCGACGGCGTTAGAGAAAGTTTCACTCGCGTTGAATCGCCTCTCTCACCGTCATCCCCGGGCTTGACCCGGGGATCTTGTGCCGCTTGCCCGAGATGGCCGGGTCAAGCCCCGCCATGACGAAGATGGGGGTGATCAATTTGATCGGAATCTGGTCTAATCTCCCGGCCCATAACAACCGGGGGGTGGACGATGCGGAGGATCGGCGACCAGGCGACCCGCTATCGCGACGGACCTGGCCGCGATCGCCAGCCGGCGGCGATCATGCTGGCCCTGCTGTTCGGGCTGGCCGCCTGCGCCCCGATCAAGCCGGGCGAGCCGCCCAAGACAACCGCCAGCCCCAATCCGCCGGTCACCACCGAAAGACTGGCGCCGGTCGCCCTGGCGCCGGGCATGACCGGCGGTCCGGCCGCGTCGCCCTCCGCCAAGCCAGCCGCCACACCAAGCGTATCTCCCGTCGCGGCGGCGGCCCCGCCGGCCGAACCGCCGGCCCCTGCGTCGCCGCCCGCCACTCCGCCCGCCGCCACTCCGCCCGCCGCCATTCCGCCCGCCGCCACTCGGGCCGCCGCCACTCCGGCCGTTGCCGCTGCACCGCCTGCTCCGCCCCCGCCGCCCGGCGTCTCCTGCCCGCTTGGCACGATCGGCATGTGGAGCCAGCCCGATATCATCGGCAAACCGGTGTACATCTGCCGCCAGCTCAATGCGCTGCACTGAACGGAGTGCTGCCCCGGTCAGTCGCTGCGCTTGCGCAGCCTGACGCCTCTGCCGCCGTCGGCACTTGCGGCGCCCTCGTTGATGAACTCGACGCCG
>DATLTH010000026.1:0-3664 GCA_035533695.1 Allostellaceae bacterium
CTTCGGCTTCGTCTAAACCGGCGCAGCCTTCGGCCCGGGGCAACGCCCCGGGCCGGCGTCGCTGCCGCAGGCGGCTCAGGGCCGCGGCTGCAGCCCGGCGGCGAGGCTCATGCGGATCAATTCGGAAAGGCTGCGCGCGCCCATCTTGTCCATCACGCGGGCGCGGTGAATTTCAACCGTGCGCGGGCTGATCGCGAGGTCATAGGCGATCGATTTGTTGGGCAGGCCGGCGAGCAACCCCTGCAACACCTCGCGCTCGCGCGGCGATAAGAGGCCGAGCCGCGATGCCGCGGTGGCCATCAGCGGATCTTCTTCCCCGCTCGCCAGCCGCGCCAAGGCGGCGTCGATGCTGGCGACGATGGCCTCGGCCGCGAACGGCTTTTCGATAAAATCGAGCGCCCCCGCCTTCATCGCGCGCACCGCGAGCGGCACGTCGCCATGGCCGGTGATGACGATCAGCGGGAAGTTGAACGAACGCGCGGTCAGCTGCCGCTGCAATTCGAGCCCGTCGATCTCGGGCATGCGGATATCGGCGACCAGGCAGCCCGGCTTCACGGTCGGGGCGGCGGCAAGAAAGTCGCGGGCGAGGCCGAAGGTGCGCACCGTATAGCCCATCGCCTCGAGCAAGGCCGACAGCGATTCGCGCACCGCTTCGTCATCATCGACCACATAGACGAGGCGTTCAGCCGGCATTGCCCATGCCCTCTGTCGGCGGCATCGGCAGGGTCAGCCGGAATACGGTGCCGCCCGACGGGTTTGGCAGCGTGCTGATACGGCCTTGATGCGCTTCGGCGATCTCGCGGCAGATTGACAGGCCAAGCCCCATGCCGGTCTGTTTGGTGGTGCTGAACGGCTGAAACAGGCGGTCGGCGATTTCCGGCGCGATTCCGGGGCCGGTATCGGTCACGGTGACCTCGACCATATGTTCGGGGGCGAGCGCCCGCGTGGCGACCGTCAGCTCGCGGCGTTCGACCGTCTGCATCGCCTCGACGGCATTGCGTACCAGGTTCAGCACGACCTGCTGGATCTGCACGCCATCGACCAGCACGGGCGACAGGTTGCTGTCGAGGTCGAGGGTCATGTGAACTCCCGATCGCTGCGAGCCGACCAGCGCGAGAGCGAGCGCTTCCTCGACCAGCTTGTTGAGGCTCTCGGCGCGGTGGTCGGTTTCGCCCTTGCTGACGAACTGACGCAGCCGGCGGATCACGTCGCCGGCACGCTCGGCCTGGCCGACCGCCCGCGTCATCAAGCTGCGGACCCGCTCTGCCGCGCCCGGCCCCCGCTCGAGCAGCAGCCGTGCCGTTTCGAGATAGTTCATCACGGCGGTCAGCGGCTGGTTCAGCTCATGCGCCATCGTCGACGCCATCTGGCCCATGACGCTGAGGCGCGAGGCGTGCAACAGCTCGGCCTGCAGATCGTGGATGCGGCGCCTGGCCGCCTGCTGCTCGGTCAGGTCGTGGATGAAGCCGGTAAAAAAGCGGCCGCCGGCAAATTCGAACTCGCCAACTTCCAGCGACATCGGAAAGGTCCCGCCGCCTTTGCGCCGTCCGACAACCACGCGGCCGATGCCGATGATCTGCCGCTCGCCGGTGCGCAGATAGCGCTCGAGGTAGGAATCGTGCGCTTGCCGATAGGGCGCAGGCATCAACATGCTGACATTATGCCCGACCACCTCGCGGCTGGCATACAAGAACAGCCGCTCGGCCGCGGGACTGAACGACTGGATCGTGCCGCGCTGATCGATGACGATGATCGCATCGGGCACGGTGTCGAGGATCGAGCGCAGCCGCAGCTCGCTTTCGCGCCGCGACGCCTCGGCCGCCTGGACCGCGCTGATGTCACGCAGGATGCCGACAAAGATGGCTTCGCCGCCGATCGCCGCCTCGCCGACCGCCAGATACATCGGGAACACCGAGCCGTCCTTGCGCCGCCCGGCGACATCGCGGCCGATGCCGATGATCTTCTTTTCCCCGGTCCGCAGATAGTTGGCGAGGTATTCGTCATGTGCACCGGCATAGGGCTCCGGCATCAACATCCGGACATTGCGTCCGACCAGTTCGGCTGCGGCATACCCGAAGACCCGCTCGGTCGCGTTGTTGACCGATCGAATCTTGCCGCTGCGATCGATGACGACGATCGGATCGAGCGCCGCCTCGACCACGGTGCGGAACAGCGCGTCGCCGCGCTCAATCTGACTGCCGGCCAGGTTCGTCATATGCCGGTCCGGGGGGCATCTACACGCGGCAACGCCGTCAACTCCAATAGATCCTGCCGGTTTAACACGACTTGAGGCCCTCTGCCTTCCGCCCTTTTTAGGGTGCTTGTGATTCGGGTCGGCCGGGTTTACCCCCTCTCGGCGCAATCATCCAAAGAGCCCTGTCATGCCGATGCGAATCTATCACAATCCGCGCTGCAATACCTCACGCAAGACCCTGGCGCTGCTGCGCGAAAAGGGGGTCGAGCCCGAGATCGTCGAATATCTGAAGACGCCTTACACCGCCCCCCAGCTGAAAACGCTGCTCGCCCAGCTGAACATGGCGGCGCGGGCGCTGGTCCGCAAAAAGGAAGCGGCCGCCGCCGGCATCGATCCGGCCAAACTGTCGGAGGACGCGCTGATCCGGGCGATGGCCCTGCACCCGATCATCGTCGAGCGGCCGATCGTCGTCTCGGCCGGCAAGGCCGTGCTCGGCCGTCCGCCGGAACGGGTGCTGACGCTGCTGTAGCGCCGGCCTTACCGCACCCTGGGGCGTCAGTCGGGGGTGTAGTCGAACAGCATGTACCATTGGTCGAGGCGGGCCAGCACCAACGGGGTGATGACGCGATCGAGCCGCGCCACGTTGTCGGCCAAAGACGCCGCAGGATCGTCGCCGGCAGGCGCGAGCTCGACCGCCGGCAGGTAGGTGACGCGAAAGCGCGCGCCGCCGCCCAGACGCTCGGCGTAGGCGGGGACGACGCTGGCCCCGCTCGCCCACGCCAGGCGGATGATCGTCGAGATATTGGCGCGCGGCCGCAGCCGGCGGCCGAACAGCGGGGCGCTGACATGGCCCTTGCGCTCGTCGTCGGCGTAAACCAGCAATACGCCGCGCTCCTCGACCAGCAGGCGATGCGCCATGCGGGTTCCGGCGATTCCGGGGGGAAACATCGTGCCGCCGTAACGCCGCCGCGCGGCGACGATCATCATGTGCTCGAACCGGTTGCGCGGGGGCATGTAAAACCCCGCCCCTTTGACCCCGGGCAACAGCGCGATCATCGTCGGCGCGATGACCTCCCAATTGCCGAGGTGCAGCGCCATCACCAATACCGGCCGGTCGCCGGCGCGCGCCCCGACAAAATGTTCCGCCCCTTCGATCGCGATGCGTCCGGCCGGCCACAAGCGGTCGAGGACGGCAAATTCGAGCATCGTCCGGCCGGTGCTGGCGAACAGCCGGGTCGTCGCCCGCTCGGCATCTTCCGGCGTCGGATCGCCGGCGGCCAGCTGCAGGTAGCCCTGGCGCGCCCGTTCGCGCTGGCCGGGAAAGCGGTACCGCCCGTTCAAGATGCCGACGGCGGCGCCGACCGCCGAGCACCAGTCGAGCGGCAGCAGGCGACAGCCGTAGAGCAGCACAAAATTGACCGCCCCGAGCAGCGGATCGCGGAACCAGTAGCGCCGCCATTCGCGCAGCCG
>DATLTH010000027.1:0-5413 GCA_035533695.1 Allostellaceae bacterium
GCCCGCGACGGCTTCTGGGAACTGTTGATCGACATGTCGCGCAACGAGGGCGTGACGATTTTCGTCTCGACCCATTTCATGAACGAGGCGGCGCGTTGCGACCGGGTGTCGCTGATGGATTCGGGCCATGTTCTGGCGACCGACACCCCGGCCGGCCTGATCAAGGCGCGCGGCGCGGCGACGCTGGAGGATGCCTTCATCCAGTATCTCGAACAGGCGTCGGGGACGGTCGCGAGCGAAGCGGCGCCGGCGCCATCATCCGAGGCGCTGGCAAGCCCGCCCGTCGCATCGCCGCGGCCGCGCCCAGCGGGTTTCAGCCTGCAACGGTTGTTCGCCTATACGATCCGCGAGGCGCTGGAGCTGTTGCGCGATCCGATCCGCCTCGGCTTTGCCCTGTTCGGCACGGCCTTCCTGATGCTGGTGTTCGGCTTCGGCATCTCGACCGACGTCAACAACCTCTCTTTCGCCGTGCTCGATTATGACCAAAGCCACGAAAGCCGCGCCTATCTCGAGGAATTGCGGGGATCGGCCTATTTCACCGAGCAGGCGCCACTCACCAGTTATGCCGACCTGCTGAAACGGCTGCAGGATGGCGGGCTCCGCGCTGCGATCGAGATCCCGCCCGGCTTCGGCCGCGACATCGCGCGCGGCCGGCCGACCGCGGTCGCCGCCTGGATCGACGGTGCGATGCCGTTCCGCGCGCAGACCATTCGCGGCTATCTCGAGGGCATGCACCAGCGCTACCTGAGCGACCCCGCGGTGAAAACCACCCTGCCCGCCCGGCCGCCCCCCGCCACGGTCGCGGTCCGCTTCAAGTACAACCAGAATTTCGACAGCGTCTACGCCATGGTGCCGTCGACGATCGCGCTGCTCCTGGCATTGTTCCCGGCGATCCTGATGGCGCTCGCGATCGTCCGCGAGAAGGAGCTCGGCTCGATCACCAACCTCTATGTGACGCCGGTCAGCCGCATCGAGTTTCTGCTCGGCAAACAGCTTCCCTACATTGCCGTCGCGATCGTCAACTTCACCCTGATGTTGTTGATGGCGCTGGTGATTTTTCGGGTGCCGCTCAAGGGCAGCCTGCCGGTGCTGGTGCTCGGCACGGTGATCTACGTCACCGCGACGACGGCCTACGGCATGCTGGTCTCGTCCTTCGCGCGCACCCAGATCGCGGCGTTGTTCGGCACCGCCATCCTGACCGTGCTGCCGGCGATCTCGTTCGCCGGCATGCTGGTGCCGGTGTCTGCGCTATCCGGCGTGGCGCAGATCATGGGCCGCCTCTTCCCGATGACGTATTACCTGCCGGTCAGCGTCGGCACGTTCACCAAGGGGCTGGGATTTGACGACCTTGGCGCGAACCTCGCCGGGCTGGCGGTCTTCATCCCGGCGTTGACGCTGCTCAGCCTCATGTTTCTGCGCAAGCAGGAGCGCTAGCGCCCAGCCCGATGCAGAAACTTGCCAACATCTACTGGCTCGGGCTCAAGGAATTGCGCAGTTTCCTGCACGATTTCGTGCTGCTGGGCCTCGTCGTCTACGCGTTTTCGCTGGCGATCGTCGCCCAGGCGCAGGGCGGCTCGCAGGAGGTGCACAACGCCTCGGTGGCGATCGTCGACGAGGATCATTCGGTGCTGTCGCGGCGGATCGCGCACGCCTTCCTGCCGCCCTACTTCCAGACCCCGCAGCCGGTCGCCGAACGCGATATCGACCGGCTGATGAACGCCGGCCGCTACACCTTCGTGCTCGACATTCCGCCCAATTTCGAGCGCGACGTATTGGGCGGACGCATGCCGGCGATGCAGCTCGACGTCGATGCGACCGCGATGGTGCAGGCGGGTCTCGGCTCCGACTATGCGCAGCAGATCATCACGACCGAGATCAACGATTTTCTCTCCCGCGCCGAAGGCAGTCCGCCACCCCCGGTCGATCTCGTCGTGCGCATCGCGTTCAACCCGAATGTCGTCTCGGCCTGGTTCACCAGCGTCATGGGCATCCTCAACAGCATCACGATGCTGGCGATCATCCTGGCGGGGGCGGCCATCGTGCGCGAACGCGAGCACGGCACGATGGATCACCTGCTGGTCATGCCGCTCTCTCCGTTCGAGATCGCGCTGGCCAAGGTATGGGCGAACGGCCTGGTGATAACGGTCGCGGCCGGGCTGTCGCTGACGATCGTCGTGCGCGGCATTCTCGGCGTGCCGATCGCCGGATCGATCCCGCTGTTCATGTTGGGCGTCGCGATCTACCTGTTCTTTGCGACCGCCGTCGGGATTTACCTCGGCACGATCGCGCGCTCGATGCCGCAGCTCGGGCTCTTGTTCATCCTCGTTCAGCTGCCGATGAACATGCTGTCCGGCAGCAATACGCCGCTCGAAAGCATGCCGCCATGGCTGGCGATGGTCATGCAGGTATCGCCTTCGACGCATTTCGTGTCGTTCGCGCAGGCGATCCTCTACCGCGGCGCCGGGATCGCAGTTGTCTGGCCGCAATTCGTCGTGGTCGCCCTGATCGGCGGGGTGTTCTTCGCCCTTGCAGTGGTACGGTTCCGTCGCGTTGCGGCGGCGGCAATGTGATGGCTGCCTGTCGATTGTCGTCATGCCGGCCCATTCGCAGAGGAGTACGCCGATGATCAAGACCATCCTCGTCGCTGCGGGCGGCAGCGAGCGCGATGCCGCGACGTTCGCCGCGGCGCTCGCCGTCGCTCGGGCCTTTGATGCCCATCTCGACGTCCTGCACGTTCGCGTGGACCCGATCAGCATCGCCGTCGCGATGGCGACCGATGGCGGCGGCGGCGCCCTGGCAACCGGGCTGATCGATCGGCTCGAACAGGATGCGAGCGAGCGCGAGGCGAAGGCCCACGCCCTCTTCACGCGTTTCTGCGGCGAAGCAGGCCTCGCGCTCGCCAGCGCGCCTTCCCCCGAACGGGAAGCGGCGCCCTCGGCCGAATGGCATGTCGAGACCGGCGAGGAGCCGCGCTGGATGGCGGCCTACGGCATCGCGGCCGACCTTGTCGTGGCGCCGCGCGCGACCGACGAGGATGCGGTTTCGCGCTCGACCTTGGAGGCCGTCCTGATCGAAACCGGCCGGCCGCTGCTGATCCCCGCCGCCGCAGTGCCTCCCGCTTCGTTCGAGCGGATCGCGATCGCCTGGAAACCGACGGCGCAGGCGGCCCGCGCGGTGGCGCTGGCGATGCCGTTTCTCGCCCGCGCCAAGGAGATCGCCGTCATCACGGTCGAGGAAGAAGGACCGCAGAGCGACGAGGCCGACCGGCTGGTGCGCGGTCTCGCCTGGCACGGCCTCGCGGTGAAGGCCGAACGGCTGACGCCGGGTCCCGAGGGCGCCGCGGCAACGCTGCTCGCCCACGCAAGCGGGCATGCGGACCTGCTCGTCATGGGCGGCTACGGCCACAGCCGCTTGCGGGAATGGGTGTTCGGCGGTTTCACCCAAAAGGTGCTGGTCGATGCCCCTTTACCGGTGCTGATCGCCCACTGACTCGCCACTGGCTCAGAGGCTGTCCGGCGGTTCCGAGCCTTCCGCCGGGACGACAAACCCGGAAATCGGCTCGACCCACACGAGGCGGTCGCGCACCGCTTTGACGCCGGGGGTGTTTTCGGCGAGGACCTGCAGCGCACCGCGTTCGCGATCGTCGGTGATGCTGCCGTACAGCTCGACGACGCCGTCCTTGACCCGGACGTCGACGCTGGCGCGCGGCCCCCAGGATTCGTTTGAGATCTCGGCGAGGATGTGTTCGCGGATTGCCGCGTCACTTTCCGTCTCGGTGTCCGCCGGAACCGTGTCGAGCAATGCCCGCACCAGGTTGGCGCGGCTGACGATGCCGACGAGGCGGCCCTTCTCGATGACCGGCAGGCGCCTGATGTGCTTCGATTCCATCAGCTCCACGACCTTGGCAAGCGAGTCTGAGGGCGTCACGGAAGCGACCGTCTCGGTCATCACCTTGCCGACCGTGCGCGCATGCGAATGCACATAGTCCCGCGCCAGGCGGCCGGGCGAGATCAGGATCTCGTACCAGCGTGAATGCGGATGGTCGGTGCCGGTTTCGGTTCGGCGCAGCAGGTCGCCTTCGGTCACGATGCCGATCACCGCGCCGCCCGAATCCACGACCGGCAAACCGCTGATGCCGTGTTGCAGCATCAGCCGAGCCGCATCGACGATCGTCGTTTCCGGCGTCACGCTGAACACCTTCTGGGTCATGACATCGGCTACGTTCATTGCCAATCTCCCGTTTCTGGCAGGGTAGGTTGATCACGTCGGCAGCCATCGCATTGATCCGGATCAATCCGCCACCACAAACGCGGCGCGATGTTGCCAGAGCTTAATATAGCGCAGGTGCCGCATGGACGATGCAACAGCCCCCGCACCTGGTCTGAGCGAGGCCGAGGCCGCCGCACGGTTGCGCGTCGAGGGCTTCAACGAATTGCCGGGGCATCATCGGCGGACGGCCTTTCGGATCCTGATCGACGTCGTCAGCGAGCCGATGTTCGCCTTGCTGCTCGGCGCCGCCCTGGTCTATTTCGCGCTTGGCGACCTCAAGGAAGCCGTGGTGCTGCTGGTCTTTGCCTGCACCTCGGTGTCGATTGCGCTGATCCAGGAAGCCCGCACCGAGCGGGTGCTCGAAAGCCTGCGCGACCTGACGAGCCCGCGCGCGCTGGTCATTCGCGGCGGCATTGAGCGGCGCATCCCCGGGCGCGAGGTGGTGCGCGGCGATATTGTCGTGCTCGCCGAGGGCGACCGGGTTCCGGCCGACGCGCTGCTTTTGTCGGGGCACGACCTGCAGGCCGACGAGTCGCTGTTGACCGGCGAGTCGGTTCCGGTGCGCAAGCGGCCGGGCGAGTCTGCCGACCTGCCGACAAGGCCGGGCGGCGACGATCTGCCCTATGTCTATTCCGGCAGCGTCGTCGTGCGCGGCCGCGGGCATGCGCAGGTCACCGCGACCGGGGCCGCCAGCGAGATCGGCAAGATCGGCCGCGCCATCGCCCGGATCGAAACGGAGCCCCCGCTACTGCGCCGGCAGACCCGGCAACTGGTGACGCGGTTCGCGGTCGTCAGCCTCGGCGTCAGCGCGCTCGCCACGGTGCTCTAAGGGCTGACGCGCGGTGTCTGGCTCGACGCGCTGCTCTCCGGCATCGCGCTCAGCATGTCGATGCTGCCCGAGGAATTCCCGCTGGTCTTGACCGCGTTCATGGTGATGGGCGCGTGGCGCATCGCCCGCGCCCATGTGCTGACCCGGCGCATCGCCGCGATCGAGACATTGGGCGCCGCCACGGTGCTGTGCACCGACAAGACCGGGACCCTGACCCAGAACCGCATGACGATCGCCGAGCTGTGGACCGATACGGAAGGGTGGCGGCGAAGCGCGGCCGGAGCGCTGCCGGACCGGTGCCGCGCGCTCGTCGAA
>DATLTH010000028.1:0-2863 GCA_035533695.1 Allostellaceae bacterium
GGCAAGATCGCCGCCCTTCAGCCCCAGGCGGGCGCAGCGCCGCACTTCATCGGCTGCCGCTTTGGGGTCGGTATTGGGGATGATCGCCAGCGGAAAGACCCGGCTCGGGTCGGAGCGCTTGGCGAAATCGGACGCCCAATCGTTGTAGCGGGCGTTGACCCACACGCGCAAATCGGCGTCCTCGATCAGGTCGTTGACCATCAGGCAGCCGTAGATGATCTCTTTTTCGAGGCCGTCGCGGTCGAGATCGGCGAGACGCAATTCCGGCGTCGTCGGGCGCGGGCTCGCACCGGGGAAACAATCCCACTCGAAGCCGAGGCCCTTCATTTCGTCGATGTGGTCGAAGGCGCCCTTGGTGTACGGCAGAAAGCCGGGGCCGACGCCGTTCCACATGCCGCGGTCCTTGTCGTCGACAAACCAGTGCTGACCGTCGTTGTGCTCCTCGACGCGCGGCGCCAGCTTTTTCCACTTGGCCGGCGCCTGAGCGGACCACAGATCGGCCGGGCAATAGGTCAAGTCGATATGGTTGTCGCCGGAAATGAGCCTCTGTTGCATCGCGCTTCTCGCTCCTTGTTTCGCTTTGCCGACCGCTGGGTCGGTGACTGTCCCGCCTTCTGCGCCACTCTAGCAGAATAGCGGGCCGCAGCGGTCGGTTTCAACCGCACTTCCTTGCAGGGGTGCTGCGCGGCGAGCGGAAAGCTCCGGGGGCGACCTCGGCGTTACAGCCGCGTCGACAGCCAGATCGCGAGGCGCGAGCCGGTCTTGACCACGGCGGATATCAGTTCGTAGCCGAGCGCGTCGGTTGCGCCGTGCTCGATCGCGGTCTGGCGATGCTGCAGTTCGTCGGCGCGGAACTCGGCGATCGTCGTGCTGAGCGCCGGGTCGCTGTCGCCGAGCTGCTCGGTTTGGCTCCGGTAATGCTCGTCGATGACCTCCTCGACCGCGACGGTGCAGGCCATCGCCGCGCGCTCGCCCAAGAACGCGGTGGCGGCGCCGAGCGCAAATCCGGCGACATGCCACAACGGATGCAGCACGGTCGGCCGCACCTGGCGCGCGCGCACCAGCTGGTCGAACGTGGCGAGGTGGCGCCGTTCCTGTTCGGCCATGTGGCGGATGTCGTCGCGCGCCCGGCCGCGCCCCCAGAACGAGAGTTGGGCAACCGCAAGCTGGCCGTCATAGATGCGCACCGCGCCGTATTCGCCGGCGTGATCGACGCGAATCATGCTCTCGACATCGGCCGCTTCTGCCGGATCGCCGGGCAGCGTGGGCGGGCGCCGTGGCGTCATGCGGTCGCCGCGCGCCGCGATGCCGCGCGGCGGCTGCGCAATGCCGCCAGCCCGCAGATCGCCGCCATGCCGAGCGAGGCCAGGAGGTTCCACCCGGCGAGCGACACCCCGAACAATGCCCATTGCACCCGGTCGCACAATACCGGCGCGGTGCCGAGGATCTGCTGCTTCATCTCCTCAAGCGTCATCGCGCCGCCGCTCCCGGCGGTGCAGGCGCTCGGGCCGGCGAACCAGTGCTGCTCGACCCCGACATGGTAGAACGCCAGGACCGCGCCAGCGGCAAACACGACGGCCAGCACCAGCCCGACCCAGGGCAAGGCCGGGCGGCTGCCGACCAGCAGCGCCACCAGCGAAATCACGATCGCCGCATCCCACGGCCAGCGCTGCATCAGGCACAATTCGCACGGCGCGAGGCCGCCCCAGAATTGCGACGCCAGCGCCGTTCCGAGCACGAGCGCGCTGGCAATCAGCACAAAGCCGGCAAAACGCCGCGGGGTCAGGGTCATCTTCTATAGATAGCGCAGCACCACGAAGCCGCCCACACGTCACCGGCGGACAAGGTGATGGTAGAGATAATACAACAGGCCGACGACCACGAGCCCGGCGATCGCCAGGTCGAACTTGTGCCATATGTCGGTGAACGCCTGCATGTTTTCGCCGAATATGATGCCGACATAGGCCAGCAGATAAGACCAGATCAGCGATCCGACAAACGTGAAGGCGCAAAAAATCGCAAAGTTCGCTTTGAGCACGCCCGCCGGAAACGAGATGAACGTACGAACGATCGGCAACAGCCGACAGACCAGGAACGTGACGTTGCCATATTTATTGACCCAATTATCGGCCAGTTCCATATCGCGCTGTTTCAATAACAGCCAGCGCCCGTATTTCTCAAGAAACGGCCGCCCCCCATATCGCCCGAGAAGATATGACGGCACCGAGCCGGCGAGACAGCCAACCGCACCGGCGAGTGCCGCCAGATGCAGATTCATCCGGCCCTGGTGAACCAGGATCCCGGCGGCCGGCATGATCGCTTCGCTCGGCAGCGGAATATTGGCCGACTCGACGGCCATCATGACAATGATCCCGAGATAGCCCCACCGCGCCACCAAATCGCTGACCGCTTGCAGCAATGGATCGACGAGTTGGTGGATCAAGCGCGGCGCTCCGGACGCCGCGGCCGCGATCCCGTCCTGGCGGCGATCATTGCGTTGTGGGGCAAGCGGTCAGCCGGCGCCGCTGCGCCCGCTGCGGGGCTCCGGCAGCGGGATTCCATCGTAGAGCTCGGCCAGCGGAACGTTGAGCGGCACCGAGCCAAGCGACAACGTCGCTGTCGGCCCCTGCACAATTTCGGTTATCCAGCGGTCGCCCTCGCGGCGCAGCACCTCGGCAAACACGCTTTCGGAGTCGATCAGCAGGATTTCTTCGACGCTGC
Source organism: Allostellaceae bacterium (assembly GCA_035533695.1). Lineage (GTDB taxonomy): Bacteria > Pseudomonadota > Alphaproteobacteria > ATCC43930 > CGMCC-115725 > DATARH01. The sequence goes on from DATLTH010000028.1 coordinate 2,722, forward strand.
CGATCCGCCGGTAGTCGGCAACCTTCTGCAGCCGATCGAATGCTGTCGTGCTTGGCGACAATATCTCGACGATCAAGAACGGCGCACGGATCAGCCGATCGCCTGGCTCCGACGCCTCGCAGCTGGCGACGAGATCAGCGAC
>DATLTH010000029.1:0-9967 GCA_035533695.1 Allostellaceae bacterium
TCGGCCCGAACAAGCGGCTCATCGGCGTCTCCTCCAGCAAACCGCGAATTGCCGCGGCACGAAGGGCCGGGGATCAGCAGGACGTGTCGCCGCCGCCACCGAAATCGCCGCCGCCCGAATCGCCACCGCCGGAGTCGCCGCCGCCGGAGTCGCCGCCGCCGCCGTAATCCCCGCCGCCCGAGTCGCCGCCGCCGTAATCGCCGCCGCCGCCATAGTCACCGCCACCGCCCGAATCGCCACCGCCGCCGTAATCGCCGCCGGCACCTCCCCCTTGGCCGCCATCGCCGTAATAATTGTTGACCACGCTCTCGCCGAGGCCCGGCGTCATGCCGAGGCCGCCATTGAGGCCGCTGGCGTAACCGTGCCCGAACAGCGAGGAGATGCCCTGGAACAACAAGGCGCCGCCGGCGATCCCCGCCGCCGTCGCCGCGGCCGAGCGCAGGAAGCCGCCGCCGCTGCCGCCTCCCATAAATCCGCTGCCCGCCGGTGCATAGCCTTGCTGCGGTTGGGCATAGCCTTGCGGCGGCTGGGCATAGCCCTGCTGCGGGGGCGGCGCGACCTGCGGGCTGCGCGTCCACGGCCCGGCACTCGGCACGCTGGCCGGCGGGGCGGCGGGCTGGCTGGTTCCGAACAGGCCGCCGAGAAAGCTCGTCGGTTTCGTCGCCTGGGCGTCAGCCACCTGCTTTTCGAGGTCGGCAATCCGGTTCTGCGCCTGATGCAGGCTCAGATCCTGGATCAGCACGGTCTGCACGAGGTAATAGGGCGCGTCCGGCATCTCCGCCATCGCCTGGCGGATCAGCGCGTCGGCTTCCGGATCCTTCACTTGCCCGGCGGTGCTCTTGAGGCGCGCGAGCATTGTGGTGATCAGATCGCGTTCCTGGGGAACCATCGAAACCATCCTGCGCAAGAAACAGCGGCCTCCGACGAAGCCGCCGGCGCCGCATACCCCGGCGCGTCGCGCTAGATGTGGGGAGCCGCCATCGCCGATTTCAATGCGCCGGCGGCAGCAACCCGGTCACAACGCCGCCCGCGCGCCGATCGCCAGAAAGCGGCGCCGGCGCTCGTCGCGCAGCACATTGCCGTCGCGCCCCAGGAGCGAGCGCAGCGCGTCGTGGAGCGCGTCGCCCAGCGCGGCGATCGCTTCCTCCGGCACGCGGTGGGCGCCGCCCAGCGGCTCGCCGACGACGCCGTCGATGACCCCAAGCCGCAGCAGGTCCTGCGCGGTCAATCGCAATGCCTCCGCCGCTTCCTGGGCGTGCGCCGCGTCGCGCCACAGAATGGAGGCACAGCCCTCGGGCGAAATCACGCTGTAGACCGCATGCTCCAGCATCAGCACGGTATTGCCGGCGGCGAGCGCGATCGCCCCGCCGGAGCCGCCTTCGCCGATGATCGCGGCAATCACCGGGACCCGAATGTCGAGGCAGGTTTCGATCGCCCGGGCGATCGCCTCCATCTGTCCGCGCGCTTCGGCATCGACCCCGGGATAGGCCCCCGCGGTGTCGACCAGGGTCAATACCGGCAGCCCGAAGCGCTCGGCGAGCCGCATCAGCCGGCGCGCCTTGCGGTAGCCGTCGGGCCGCGCCATGCCGAAATTGTGGCGGACCCGGGCCTCGGTGTCGGCGCCCTTTTCGGTGCCGATGACCATCACGCTGTGCCCGCGAAACCGGCCGATGCCGCCGATGACGGCGCCATCCTCGGCAAACGCGCGGTCGCCGGCGAGCGGCACGAACTCGCCGATCAGCCCGGCGATGAAGTCGAGGCAGTGCGGCCGATCGGGGTGGCGCGCCACCAGCACCTTCTGCCACGGCGTCAGGCGCGCGTAGCTCTGGCGCAACAGGCGGCCGGCCTGGGCTTCGAGCCGGCCGACCTCGTCGGCGATGTTGAGCCCGCTATCGGCCGACAGGTGGCGCAGCTCTTCGATCTTGCCTTCAAGCTCGCCGATCGGCCGTTCGAAATCGAGAAAATGACGCATCCGCGGTGCCGCCGTGATGATTACTTGCGTCGCGCCAGCGGATGCGCGCTTTCCACCAGCCGGCGCAGCCGGGCGCTCTGGACATGGGTATAGATCTGCGTCGTTGCGATGTCGGCATGACCCAGCATCTGCTGCACGCTTCTGAGATCGGCGCCGTGATCGAGCAGATGGCTGGCAAAGGCGTGACGTAAGACATGCGGCGACAGCAATGCCGGATCGAGCCCCGCGGTGACCGCCAGCTCCTTCAGCAATTGGCCGCAGCGCTGCCGGGTCAAATGGCCCTCGGCGCTGCGCGAGGGGAACAGCCAGCGCGACGGCTTCTGCTGCGGCAGAAATCCGCTCCGGCATGCGAGATACGCGGCAAGCGCCTCGCGCGACGGCAGCGACAGCGGCACCACCCGCTCCTTGCCGCCCTTGCCGCGCACCAGCAGAAAGCGCGGGTCGCGCTGGGCGGCGGCGAGCGGCAAGGCGACCAGCTCGGAAACACGCAGACCGGTCGCGTAGAGCAGTTCGACGAGGCAGCGCAGGCGCAACCCCTCCTCGGCAGGCGTCGCTTCGGCGGCCGCGATCAACTGCGCAACCTGGTCCTCGCCGAGAATCTTCGGCAGCGGGCGGCCGAGGTGCGGCGTGTCGAGCCCGACCGTCGGGTCGTCGGCCCGCGCCCCTTCGCCGACCAGAAAGCGAAAGAACTGGCGCATCGCCGAAAGGCGCCGCGCCAGGGTCCGCGGCATCAGATGCCGCGTCGTCATCGATGCGAGATAGTCATGCAGCGCCGCTGCATCGGCGCTTTCAAGGACCGTTCCGCGGGCAACCAGAAAGCCCGCCAGATCGGCAAGGTCATTGCGGTAGGCCGCGAGCGTCAGCCGCGCGGCGCCACGCTCCGCCGCCAGCATTTCGAGGAAGGCTTCGAGCCGGCGCGACATCGCTGCGGCGCCTTTTGTCGAACCCGCCGGACCGCTATTTCGGGAAGCGCGCATCGGGCAGCACCTTCTCGACCTGCGTCGTCGGCACGGGGATCTGCCAATAGGCGAGAAGGAAGCCGCCGCCGACAACCCCCAGCACGAAGACAATAACGAGGAGGATGGTCACTCTGCCCATGCCGCAACTCGCCTTCCCGCGCCGACCCGCGCTGCACCGATTGACGAACCGCCGGCGCAATATGCTAGTACCCTGCCATGGCGCCGCACGGAAGAGCGGCGCGGACCCAGAGGCGCGCGGTGGACGTCGAGACCAGGCAAGAGACCGGAACGGCGGCGCGGGCGCAGCGATTTACGCCGGCGCGCAGCATCGTCCTGGTCGGGCTGATGGGCGCCGGCAAGACCAAGATCGGGCGGCGCCTGGCGGCGCGCCTCAATTTGCCCTTCTTCGATTCGGACATCGAGATCGAGGATGCGGCCGGCGAGACCATCGAAGAGATCTTCCGCCGTCACGGCGAAGCGGTGTTCCGCGACGGCGAGCGCCGCGTCATCGCGCGGCTCTTGGAACAGCCGACCCATGTGCTGGCGACCGGCGGCGGGGCGTTCATGGACCCGGCAACGCGGGCCGTGATTTCCCGCCGCGGCGTCGCGGTATGGCTGCGCGCCGATCTCGACGTGCTGTTCGCCCGGGTGTCGCGGCGCGGCAACCGGCCGTTGTTGCAGCATCCCGACCCGCGCGCCGTGCTGGCCGAATTGATCGAGCGGCGGCATCCGGTCTATGCCGAGGCCGACCTCGCCATCGACAGCGGCGAGGGGCCGGCCGAGGCAACCGCGACGCGAGTGATCGCCGCGCTTTCGAGCTGCGCGAAGGCATTGCGACCGCCCGAATCGGAGATCGCGCAATGACCATCGCCCCCAGCGGCGCAGTCAACGGCGCAGTCAACGCCGCCCTCAACCCCAATGGCTCCTGCGAGCGGTTGCGCGTCGAGCTCGGCGAGCGCGGCTACGACATCCTGATCGGTCCCGGCCTGATCGAGCACGCCGGCGCCGAGATCCTGCCGCTGATGCGCCGGCGTCAGGCCGTCATCGTCACCGATGAGACGGTGGCGCAACATCATCTGGCGCCGCTGCGCGACAGCCTCGCCGGGCACGGCATTGCAACGCATGCATTGGTGCTGCCGCCGGGCGAGGGGACCAAGGATCTCGCGCATTTCGGCCGGTTGGTCGACGACCTGCTCGCCTGCGGCGTCGAGCGCGGCACGATGCTGGTGGCGTTGGGCGGCGGGGTGGTCGGCGACATTGCCGGGTTCGCCGCGGCGACGCTGTTGCGCGGGATCGATTTCGTGCAGATCCCGACGACGCTGCTCGCCCAGGTCGACAGCTCGGTCGGCGGCAAGACCGCGATCAATACGAATGCCGGCAAGAACCTGCTCGGCGCCTTCTACCAGCCGCGCCTCGTGCTTGCCGACACCGCGAGCCTGGCGACCCTGCCGCGCCGCGAAGTGCTCGCCGGCTATGGCGAGATCGTCAAATACGGGCTCATTCGCGACGCCGATTTTTTCGATTGGCTCGAAGCAAAGGGTCGCGCGGTCTGCGACCTCGACCGGGCGGCATTGACCCAGGCCGTGCTGGTGAGCTGCCGGATGAAGGCGGAGATCGTCGCCGCCGACGAGCGCGAAACCGGCGACGACCGGGCCTTACTAAATTTCGGCCATACCTTCGGGCATGCGCTGGAGGCCGAAACCGGGTTTGGCGACCGGCTGCTGCATGGCGAGGCGGTGGGGCTCGGCATGGCGCTCGCGTTCGATTTTGCCGCCCGGCTGGACCTCGCTTCCGGGCAGGACGCGCACCGGGTTCGCCGCCACCTGGCCGCCGCCGGTTTGCCGACAGACCTCGCCGCGATCGGCCTCGACGGGGGCGCGGCTGACCGGTTGCTCCAGCATATGGGCAAGGACAAGAAGGTGCGCGACGGCGCGATCACACTGATCCTGCCGCGTCGGATCGGCGATGTTTTCGTGATGCGCGATGCGCCGACGGAGGAATTGCGGGCGTTTCTGGCGGAGGCTCGCTGATATCAAAGTCAGATTGTATTGAGCGCTCGGATAACGAACTCAATCTCAATCCGCCTTCCCGGCGAAAGCCGGGACCCACCAATCCGCGCTCGGGCTGTTGACGAGTGGGTCCCGGCTTTCGCCGGGAAGGCGGATTTTTAAGCGTGCGTGCCTGAACAGCGAGTGACTCGGCGCAAGCTGACGCGGGGATGAAACCTCAGCAAGCCGCGTTCTGCACCGATACCCGAGACGGCGGGACCGCCGGCGGTCGCCCGGCTCCGAACGCGGCGGTGCGGTAGTGATCCACGATATAGACGCGGATTGCCGCGGTCAGGCTCGACGCCGAGCGCTTGCGGTCGATCTCGGTGACGAGGTCGTGCAGGGTGAGGCGGCGGCTCCGCGCGACGTCTTTTAGAGCGTCCCACATCACCGGCTCAAGCCGGACACTGGTGCGGTGACCCCCGACAACGACGTTGTGGATCACAAGGGAGGACGGGGCATTATCGTGGTAGCGGCGTGAACGCCGCGGCAACCCGGCTGGCATCACAGAAATTTATCGCGCACCGGCCAAATATGCAACCTTAAAGACGTGTCATATATGACAAAACATTTTTGCCGCGCATAAACGCCGTTTTTTGATTGAACTTGTTTGCTTTAACCCTCTTAAGGAGCAAGCGTCGTCAGCGACAGCGCATGGATGTGGGTGGCCAGTTCCTCGGCAAGCGCCTGATAGACCAGCCGCTGCCGCGCCACCCGGTTGAGCCCGGCGAAGCTGGCCGAGACGATCGTCACGGCAAAATGGCTTTCCCCCTCGGGCCGCGCCCCGGCATGGCCGGCGTGGCGATGCGATTCGTCGACGATCTCCAGCCGCGTCGGCGCAAAGCGCTCGGTCAGCTTGTGGCGGATCGTCTCGGCGACGGTCATGGCGCGGCCGCCTTGCCGGCCCCTTGCCCCTGCAGCCGCGCGGCGGCGGCGAGAAAACCCGCGAGGTCGTCGACGATGTGGTGGATGTAATCGCTGTCGGCCTCCTCGGCCGCCCAGTCGAGCCCGCTGCGCACCCAGGCCGTGGTCATGCCGAGCTCGGCGGCGGGCGCGAGGTTGCGGGCGATGTCCTCAACCATCAGCGCAGTGGGTGCCGCGACCGCATGGCGCTGCAACAACAGCCGGTAGCCGGCCAGCGACGGTTTCGGGTCGAAATCGGCGGCGACGATGTCGATGATGCCGCTGAACGCATCGCTGAACCCGAGATGTTCGAGCAGCCGCTCGGCATGGCGCACCGAGCCGTTGGTGTGAATGATCTTGCGCCCGTCCAGCTGGCGCAATGCGTCGGCGAGCGCCGGGTCGGGCGGCACGCCGGCCAGGTCGATATCGTGGACAAAGGCGAGAAAATCGTGCGGGTCGATGGCGTTGACCGTCATCAGCCCGCGCAGGGTCGTGCCGTACTCGCGGAAATAGGTCCGGCGCAATTCGGCCGCCGCCTCGGGCGACAATGCCAGGCGGTCGCAGATGTATTCGGTCATGCGCCGCTGCACCTGGTCGAACAGCCGGCAGGATGCCGGGTAGAGGGTGTTGTCGAGATCGAAAATCCAGGTCTCGATGTCGCCGAGCGGGCAGCGCTCGCGGCGCGTGGTGTAGGCCATGGCAGGTTCCCGAGCGCTCAGATGCCGCGGATCAGCGTGCCGGCGCCTTCGCCCAGCAATTCGAGCAGGATCGCATGCGGCACGCGGCCGTCGAGAATAACCGCCGCCTCGACCCCGCCGTCGACGGCATCGAGGCAGGTTTCGACCTTTGGGATCATGCCGCCCGAGATCGTGCCGTCGGCGATCAGCCGGCGCGCCTCGGCGGTGGTCAATTCCTCGATCAGCCGCTTGCCGGCGTCGAGCACGCCCGGCACATCGGTCAGCAGCAAAAAGCGGCGGGCCTTGACCGCGGCGGCCACCGCGCCGGCGACCGGGTCGGAATTGATGTTATAGGTCTCGCCGCGTCGGCCGATCCCGATCGGCGCGATGACCGGGATCATCTCGGCCTGCTGGAACCCGCGCAATATCTGCGCATCGATCTCTTCGGGCTCGCCGACAAAGCCGAGATCGCCGTTGCGGGTGGATTTCGTTGCGCGGATCAGGTTGCCGTCCTTGCCGCAAACGCCGATCGCCCGGCCGCCGGCCGCATTGATCGCGGCGACGAGCTGCTTGTTGATGGTCCCGGCCAGGACCATCTCGACGACCTCCATCGTCTCCGCGTCCGTTACCCGCAGGCCGTTGACGAAATTGCTCTTGATGCCGAGCCGGTCGAGCATGCGGTTGATCTGCGGCCCGCCGCCGTGGACGACGATCGGGTTGATGCCGATCTGACGCAACAGCGCGATGTTCGCCGCAAAGGTCTCGCCGCCGGGCCCCATCGCATGGCCGCCGTATTTGACGACGACGGTCTGCCCGGCATAGCGCATCCAGTGCGGCACGACTTCGCCCAGAACCGCGGCGATGACCGCCGGATCGAAGGCGCGTGGAGCGGAAGAAGGCTCGGAACTCATTGCCGGCTCAGCTTAGCCTGCCGCGGCCGGCTTCGCCACCTCGGCAAAGCCGGCGAGGGTTGCCCGCAATGCCGCAATGCCGAGCCCCTTCTCGCCGCTTGTCAGGTGAAGCTCGGGATGCGCCGCGCGGTGCTGCGCGAGTTCGGCCAGCACGGTTTCGGCGATCGCGGCGCGCGCCGCCGGGGTCAGCTTGTCGATCTTGGTCAGCACCACCTGATAGGACAGCGCGGCCGTGTCGCACAAATCCATGACCGGGCGGTCCGGCGCCTTGATGCCGTGCCGCGCATCGATCAAGAGGCAGACGCGCCGCAAACTGGCGCTGCCGCTCAGATAATTCTTCACCAGCCGGGTCCACGAGGCGATCGCGGCCTTTGACGCCGCGGCATAGCCATAGCCCGGCAGATCGACCAGCATCAGCCGGTCATCGAGCGCGAAGAAGTTGATCTGGCGCGTCCGCCCCGGCGTGTTCGAGGTGCGCGCCAGCGTCCGCCGGCCGGTCAGCGCATTGACCAGGCTCGACTTGCCGACATTGGACCGCCCGAAGAAGGCGATTTCGGGCAACTCCTCGGCGGGGAATCCCGCCGCGTCGGCGGCGCCGGCGACAAAGCGGCACTCACGGGCGAAGAGCAGCCGCCCCATTTCGATCTGCTCCGGCGCGAGCGCGCGCGGCGGGAACAGATCGGTCTCGCTCGCCAGCGTGCTCAGGCGGCGCCCGCGCGGTGCATGATCGCCCATTGCTGGCAGATGCTGAGCGTGTTGTTCCAGGCCCAATAGATGACGAGTCCGGCCGGAAACGCCGACAGCATGTAGGTGAAGACGATCGGCAGCAACATGAACATCCGCGCCTGCACCGGGTCGACCGGCTGCGGATTGAGCTTCTGCTGCAGAAACATCGTGACGCCCATGATCAGGGGCCAGGCGCCGATCATCAGGAAAACCGGCGGGTGAAACGGGAGAAGGCCGAACAAATTGGCGAACGAGGTCGGGTCCCGCGCCGACAGGTCGTGAATCCAGCCGAAAAACGGCGCGTGCCGCATCTCGATCGTTACAAACAACACCTTGTAAAGCGAGAAGAACACCGGAATCTGAATGAAGATCGGCAGGCAGCCGGCCAACGGATTGGCGCCGACCTTCTTGTACATCGCCATGATCTCTTGCTGCTGGCGCGCCTTGTCGTCAGGAAACTGCTCGCGAATCTTTTGCATTTGCGGCTGCAAAAGCTTCATCTTGCTCATCGCCTTATAGGACTTGTTGGCGAGAGGAAAGAACGCCAGCTTGATCAGAAAGGTCAGCAGCAAGATCGCCAAGCCAAAGTTACCCAAGACGCCATAAAAGAACTGCAATATGGAAAAAATCGGTTTCGTCAGGAAAAAGAAATGCCCCCAATCGATCGCAAGGTCGAATTTGGGAATCCCGGCGTCGCGATACTCGTTCAGGAGATCGACTTCCTTGGCACCGGCAAAGAAGCGGGCCGAGGTTGAGGCCGTTCCGTCCGCCGGCACGGTGACCGGGGCTCCCGTATAGTCGGCCAGGTAGCGATCGACCTTGCCGGCATCGATGGTATGACGGAATTCCGCCTTGATGACCGCGTTCTGCGGTGGGACGAGCGAGGTCAGCCAGTATTTGTCGGTAAAGCCGAGCCAGCCGCCGGTTGAGGTGTACTCGCGCGGATGACCCGGTTCCAGCCTGGCATACGTGTCGTGGTCGACAAACCCGCCGCCAAGAACTTCGCCGCCGATGTAGCCGATCAGCCCCTCATGAAGGATGGCGTAGCCCGAGGCGGGCGGCGTCCCGGTGCGGCTGATCAGGCCGTACGGCGTCAGGCTGACCGGTGCCGTGCCGCTGTTCTTAACCCCGTCCTCGATCGTGAACATGTAGTTCTTGTCGACCGCGATCGTGCGCGTGAACAAGAGGCCGGCGCCATTGTTCCAGGTCAGCGTCAGCGGCGCGCTCGGGGTCAGCGGACCGCCCGACGCGGCCCATAGCGTCTCCGGCCCCGGCACTTTCGCGCCCGCCGTGTCCGCCACCCAGCCGAACTCGGCAAAGTAGGGATCCTTGGTCCCGCTCGGCCACAACAGCACGACCTCCGGGCTCTTGGGGTCGGTGGTTTCGTGATAGGCCGCAAGGGTCAGATCGTCGATGCGGCCGCCTTTGAGCGCGATCGAGCCGTGCAGCCGCGGCGTATCGATCTTGACGCGCGGCTGCCCGGCGATGGCTGCCAGCCGCGTCTCCGGCGCCGGAGTTGCCGCTCCGCCCTGGGCGGCGGCCGGCGCTTGTCCCGCCGCAGGCTTGCCGGGCGTTGCCGTCGACGGCGCGGTCGCTGTCGTCGACGGTGCGGGAACCGGCGACGAGGTCACCAGATGCAGCTTCGCGAACAGCATCGGCAAACCAATGAGGATGCCGACCGAGAGGACGATCGCGAGCAGAAGATTGCGCTGGTCCATGGGCGAAAGGCGCGCGCTCGGCTCAGCGCCGCGGCTCGGCGGGGACCGGGTCG
>DATLTH010000030.1:0-4605 GCA_035533695.1 Allostellaceae bacterium
GGGCCGAGATTAACGAGCGGCGCCCGCCCCCAATAGCCGCCGATCTGCATCTGGCCCGGGCCCTTTTGCAATGACACCAGGGCGATCCCGGGAATTTCGGCCAACGGCAGGAACGTCGCCAGCGCCGTCGAGCGGTTGCGATCGTTGTGATGGGTCGGCCGGCCGGCCCACACGATGCCGATGCGGCGATATCCCTGCGGCAGCAATGCCGCGAGGCGCTCCGACCAGCTTGCCGTCCGCGCCGGATCGGCCCGGAGGTAAGGAACCTCGCCCGGGATCGTGTCGAGCCGCGTACCGGCGAGGCGCGGCAGGCTCGACAGCGGGCAATACGCCGCGAATTCCGGCGCCTGCTGCCAGTGATCGAACAGCGTGTCCACGCCGCTGAACTGGCGGATGACCGGGTGCAACTCGCTGCTGCAGGCGATGGCCAGCATTGGGCAGCGCGCTTCTGCCCAGGGAATGTAGCGGGCGAACTGAATGACATCGCCGTAACCCTGGTCGGCAATCAAGAGCAGCCTTTGATCGCGCAGCGGCGTGCCATCCCATTGCGCCCGGTCGGTCGGCGGCAACAGCGGCGGCGCATTGGCGAGTTTTGAGCGCCACTCGTATTCGTCCCAGCCGCGCGCCAAATCGCCGCGCAGCAGCGAGGCTTCGGCGATCCCGAAATGCGCTCCGGCAAACTCGGGAACAAGCGCCAGGGCGCGTTCGCCACAGGCGATGGCCTCGTCGAGTTCGAGGCGATGGTAATGCAGGACGCCGAGATTGTGGTAGCAGTGAACGTCCGCGGGAGCGAGCGCCGCCGCGCGGCGGCCGGCGACGAGCGCTTCGTCGAAGCGGCCCTGGACGCGATAGATTTCGCAGATGTTGCGCTGGTAGAGCGCCTCCATCGGCGCCAAGGCGATCGACCGCTCCATCAGCCGCGCCGCCTCGTCGGTCCGGGCCTGCTTGAAGGCGACGATGCCGAGCAGATGCAGGGCGGGATGATGGGTGCCCGCCTCGGCGAGCAGGCGGCGCAAGACCTCTTCGGCCTGGTCCAGCCGGCCGGCCTCATCGTGCTCGGTCGCGAGCTGCATCAGCTGCGCGATGCGTTGTCCATCGCTCGCGGGCGGCGCCGCCATTGTCGCCATCGGGGGCACCGGCTCGATCGCCAGCCCCATGGCGCCGACCGGGAGCTCGGGCAGAGTGCCGCTGCCGGGCTCAGTCAAAGGGGATACCCGAGGCGGGTGATCAACGGTTCGAGGATCGCAATCGCCGGCTCCAGCTGCTTCAGGTAGTGACGATAGCGGTAGCGCGAGCGGTCGTATAGCCGCTCGGTTACCTGCGCATAACTGGCCGTGCGCGCGTAGCGCCGGTTCTCGTGGAAGGCGAGGCAGCGCTCGTCGAACTCCTCGCCGATGAAGTCGAGCATGCGGCGGGTTGCCGCCTCCTGGTCATCGACAATGTCTTCGTAACGGATCGGCAGGTAGCGCAACGTCATTTGCCCCCGGTAATGCTCGACCAGCTCCATCGACAGCGCGAAATGGCGCGCCGCCGTCTCCAGCGCATAAGCGCAATAGAAGCCGTGCGTCAGGTGGTTGGAAAACGTCGACAGCACGACATCGAGCGGGTGGCGCACCACATGGATCAGCGGCGAGCGCGGAAACATCAGCGCGATCAGCCCGAGATGGGTTTCGTTGAGCGGCATCTTGTCGGTAAACCAATGGGCTCCCGGCTCGACGATGGCGAGCTGGCGGACCCGCTCGAGATAATAGTCGCGCAACTCGTCGAGACCGTGGCGGCGGTCGCCCATCCACAATTCGGCGAGCGCCTCGGGATAGGTCAGCGGGCTGTTCAATACCCGCATCATCGCGTCGGTGATCTCGTTGACGAAGGGCAATTCGTCGCCGGCCGAGATGTGCGGGTGGGCCGACAGAGTCTGTTCGACGAGCGTCGTGCCCGAACGCGGAAAGCCGAGGATGAAAAGCGGCTGCGCGGTGTCGTCGCGCGGGCTTGCCCGCGGCAGGATGGCGAGCCGGCCTTCGGTGAAAAAGCCCTTGAGGCGTGCCGCGAGCTGGCGCGCGTGATCCTCCAGGTAGTTGAGGCTGGTCACCTCGCGGCACAGCCGCTTGCCCTCGGCAAAGGCCGCGAAGGCCTCGTCGTAGCGGCCGATGCGGTCGAGCAGGCGGCCTTTTTCCAAGAGTTCGTTGGCGCCGAGCCCGGCGCCGGCTTGCGGCGGCGCCATCGTATCGAGGATCGCCAGCGCCTGTGCATAAGACCCGGTGCGGCCAGACAGCACGGCGCGCGACAGGTTGATGCTCGCATTGCCGGGCATCAGCCGCTCGGCATGGTCGAGCAATTCGCCGGCGCGCGCGAAATTGCGGTCGGCCTCCTCCATCCGTGCCCAGCCGAGCCAGGTCAGCATGACGTCCGGCGCCGCGGCGCTGGATTCTTCGTACAGCGCGCGCGATTCCGCCATGCGGCCCTGGTTCTTCAGGTTCCAGGCGAGGTTGGCGAGCACGATCGGGTCGCGGGTGCGGGACAGTTCGATGACCTTGCGATAGTGGTATTCGCCGATCTGAGGCCGGTTGGCCTCGGTCATGATCATGCCCATCAGATTGTGCGACTGCGGATTATCGGGGGCGATCCGCACCGCGTTGCGCGCATGGGTCTCGGCTTCGGCGATGGCGCCCCGGCCGAACATCGCCGCCGCGAGTTCGTGGGTCGCCCACAGCGTGTTGGGGTGCAGCTGGACGATGCGCCGCAGCAGCGTATGCGCGGCGTTGTCCTGTCCCGAGGCCCTGCGGATCCGATATAAAAGCGACAGCGCGTCAAGCTGTGCGGGCGCCAGCTCCAGCACCTCAAGGCACAACCTGTCGGCTTCCTCCACCTCCCCCTGCGCGTGCCGCTCGGCGGCGCGCTGTGCCAAGGGCAGCAGCGGCCGGCTCGCCTCGCCCGGCGGGATCAGCGAAAAATCCATCTGGCAGCAGCGCACCAGCCGCAAGCCGCTGCCGCAACCGCATAGCCGCGAATCGACGATCATCGCCGGGATCTCATGCTCACTGCGACGGCAAAGAACGGCAAAACGGTCATGGCGTCAACAGGGGCACGTGCTGGGTTATGGCTCGCGAGCGCCCGCGCGATGCCGTATCATCAGACGACATCGAGGAGGGAACGAACATGAGCGACCGGGGGACGATGAACGGTGCCGAATGGCTGGCGAAGGCGCTGGCGGGCACCGGCATGAGCCATGTCTTTTTTGTCGAGTCGGTGATGCGGCGCACCCTGCTGCAACTGAGTGATCTCGGGGTGAAGCCGATCCTCGCTCATTCCGAGAAGGCGGCAGCCTACATGGCCGACGGCTACGCCCGAGTCAACGGTCGACCCGGCGTGTGCATGGCGCAATCGGTCGGCGCGGCGAACCTGGCGTCCGGCCTGCAGGACGCCTATCTCGGCCGCAGCCCGGTCATCGCCCTGACCGGCCACAAGGAGCCGCGCTTTCAGCACCGCAACGCCTATCAGGAGATCGCCCACGCCCCGCTCTTTTCGGCGGTGACCAAGTTCTCCAGCCCGGTCGATACGACGGCCGACTTGCCGCGCCTGTTGCGCCACGCCTGGCGCGTCGCGCTGACCGACACGCCGCGACCCACTCACCTCGACTTCAGCGGATTGCAGGGCGATGTCATCGAACTTGGCCAGACCGCCGAGCCGCCGGTTCTCGAAAGCGAGGCGGCGTCGATCCCGCTCTATCGACCGATTCCGAACGATCGCGATCTGGCGCGCATGACGGCGCTGATCAATGGCGCGCGGCGCATCGCGATTGTCGCCGGTGACGGCGCTGCCTCTTCCGGCGCCGGACCGGAAGTCGTCGCGCTGGCCGAGGCGCTCAACGCGCCGGTTGCCACGACGCTCGGCGCGCGCGCCATCGTTCCGGCGCGAAATCGATTGTCGATCGGGGTCGTCGGCAGCTATTCCGCACCGCCCGCCAACCAGATTGTGCATGGAGCCGATCTCGTGCTGTTTCTGGGTTGCGATACCGGCGATCAGGCCACGCTCAACTGGACCGTGCCGGCGCGCGATGCGAAGATCGTGCAAATCGATACCGATCCATCGGAGTTCGGCCGCTCCTATCCGAACACGGTCGGCCTCGTCGGCGACGTGAAGGCGACGCTGGGCCGCCTCAACCTGCTCCTCGGGCAGCCGTCGCGCGACACCTCCTTTGCCGACGAGGCGGCGAGAATCGTCATGCATTGGCGGTCAAGCCTGGCGCCCAAAATCGGCAAGAACACCGCGCCAATTTCGGTCGAGCGGCTGTGCGCCGACATCACCACCGCGCTGCCGTTCGATGGCCTTCTCGTCGCCGATACCGGCTATTCCGGCATCTGGACCGGCACGATGATCGATTTCAACGGCGCCCGGCAGGGTTATCTGCGCGCCGCGGGCTCGCTCGGCTGGGCGTTCCCAGCGTCACTCGGCGCCAAATGCGCGGCCGGCGCGCGCAAGGTCGTCTGCTTCACCGGCGACGGCGGCTTCTATTACCACCTCGCCGAGCTGGAGACGGCGCGCCGCTGCGGCATCGCGGTCACCGTCGTTGTCAACAACAACTCCGGGTTCGGTCAGAACCTGACC
>DATLTH010000031.1:0-2227 GCA_035533695.1 Allostellaceae bacterium
CCCCGTAAATCAGAAAGCCCTCGCTGGTGCCGAAGCGGTCGGCGATGCCGCCCACAACCGGCGGGATCAGGATCGAGCTGAGCCGCTGACCCGTCTGGCGCAGTCCGACGACGGCGCCCTGCTGATGGCGCCCGACGGCACGCGCCTGCCCAGCGCTCGGTGTCGAAGATCAGCGCCGCCTTGGCCGCGCCGTATTGGCCTGACATCGCGAGCTGCGGCGACCAGCCCGAGATCGACGCGACGTTAATCGCCGCGGCTCCCGGGCGGCCCTGCATGTGTGGGCAAGGCCAGGCGCATCATCCGGACCGTCTGGACCAGGTTTGCGCTCCAACACGCCGCGCCAGTCGTCGTCGCTGCTGTCGGCGACGCGCGCACCGCCGCCGCCGCCCCCGACATTGTTGACCAGGATGTCGATGCCGCCATAGGAGGCGGCGGTGGCCTCGATCAGCCTGCCGGCCTCGTCAGGACTGCCGACATCGGCAGCATGAGCCGCAACGACAGCACCCGTCGCGCGCAACGCCGTTTCCGCGTCGTGCAGGTGCCCCGCCGAGCGCGCCGACAGCATGACCCGGCAGCCCTCGGCGGCAAACGCCTTGGCGGTGGCCAACCCGATGCCGCGGCTCGACCCGGTGACCAGGGCAACCTTGCCGGTCAGTTTGAGGTCCATGACGCCGGCTCCCTGATTGCCTTATTCCGAGACACGGGTTTTCCGTTCGGCGATCCAGGATTTCACCTGGTCGTAGCAGTTGGCGAGATAATACTCGGCGATGTCATCGGCGGTGGTGGCCCAGACGCCGTCATGCCCGAGAATGTAGCGCAGCGCCTCGTCGAGGTGCCTGGCGGCGTTCGGCCGGCCGATGTTGTGCGGGTGCAGCGACAGGCACATGACCCGGCCGTTTTCGGCGCCCTCGCGATAGAGCGTGTCGAACTGGTCCCGGATCATCTGCTGGAAGTAGTCCGCCTCGCGGTTCCAGGCGAGCATGCCGGCGTCGTTGGTCTGGCCGGTATAGGGCACGTAGATGAACTTCTGGCCGCCGCGCACATTGATCGGCCACGGCTGGTCGTCGATGATCCATGACGTGTGGTAGAGACAGCCCGCCTCGGCCATCAGATCGTCGGATCGCACCGTGTAGCCGGCGCCGCCGCCGAGCCGCCCTTTCAGGCGCTTGCCGGTCATCTCCTTCAAATGGGTGACGAAGTCTTGCCAGTAGGCGCGCTCCTGTTCCTCCGTCAGATCGTAAATCGGCCGGCTGTTGTAGAGGCCGTGCGCCATGTAGTCCCAATCGGCGGCGACCATCGCCTCTTTGATCTCCGGAAAATGATCGAGGATCTCCAGGTTCAGGCAGCAGCAGGCGCGCATCTTGTGCTTGTTCAGCACGTCGAGCATGCGCCAGAAGCCGACGCGGTTGCCGTAATCCATTCGCGAATAGAGCGGAATGTCGGGCTGGGTCGGTCGGTTTTCCGGCAGATACTCGAAGAATTCCATGTTCGGCGCGACCCAGAACGCGACGCGCGCGTTGTCGGGCCATCTGATGATCGGGCGGTCATTGATCGGGGCATAGTCGAAGCGCCCGGGGGCGAGTGTCATCGGTCCTCTCCTCGACTGAAAGCGGGTGAGCCGGTTCGGCGCTAGGCCGCGTGCGCCTTGAACCAGTCGATGATCTGGCCGCCGGTGGCCTTCCACACGCCCTGCCGGGCGCAGATATGCCCAAGCACCTCGTCGAGGTGCCGGATGCGCCAGGGCTGGCCGATGATCCAGGGGTGCAGGTGCAGCGCCATCAGGCGCCCGGTCGTCGCGCCGTCGGCATAGAGCCCGTCGAACCACTCGCGCCACAGCAGGTTGACTTCGTCGATCGTACGGCGGCCGTGCAGGTGGATGTAGTTGTCATCGAGATAGGCATTGACCCCGAGCGCGTAGAGTTCGCCGGTTTTCGGCGTCATCTTGTACGGCTGCTCGTCGTTGCCCCAGTCGCAGACATAGCGGATGCCCTGTTCGGCGAGCAGGTTGGGGGTGTTCGGCGTCTCCTGGAAATCGGGGCCGGACCAGCCGACCGGCCGCGTGCCGGCGGCGCGTTCGACCGCTGCGATCGAGGCGCGAATATACTGCCGCTCCTGTTCTTCCGACATGCCGATATGGATGATGCGGCGGCGCGACAGGCCGTGTGCGATGAACTCGGCGCCCCGCTGCCGGCCTTCGTCGACCAGGGACGGATAGTTGTCGGCGACC
>DATLTH010000032.1:0-4482 GCA_035533695.1 Allostellaceae bacterium
CAAAACCGGCTTCCCGGCGAAAGCCGGGACCCACTCGTCATCCACTCGAGCGGTTGAAGGATGGGTCCCGGCTTTCGCCGGGAATGCCGCGTTATTGTGAGCGGGGGTTATGCAGCGCCCGCCAGATCGCTTCGGGCGTCGCCGCGCCGGTGAAAGCACCGGCGCCGGCGCCGGCCAGGGCGTCGCGGACCGCGTTGCCGACCGCCGGGAAGGCGGCGACCATGCCGGCTTCGCCGCAGCCCTTGACGCCCAATGGGTTGGTCGTGCAGCGCGTCGGGTTGAACCGAAGCGCGAAAGCCGGCAGGTCGTCGGCGCGCGGCATCGCGTAATCCATCAGCGATCCGGCGAGGACTTGTCCTGACGCCGGGTCGTAATGGGTCTCTTCCAGCAAGGCCTGGCCGATGCCCTGGGCGATCGCACCGTGCGCCTGCCCCGCCGCGACCATCGGGTTGACCAGGACGCCGTAATCGTCGACCGCGCTGTAGCGGGCCAATGTCACCGCGCCGGTCTCGCGGTCGATCTCGACTTCGGCCACGTGGGTTCCGTTGGGGAAGGTCATCCACTCGCGGGTCCACGCATAATAGGTGTCGAGCGGGGCGCCGGCCGCGCCCGCCAGCCGCGCCACCTCGAGCAGCGCGATGTGCCGGTCGGTGCCGGCGACGACGAAATCGCCGTCGATAAAGCGGATGTCGGCTTCGGCCGCTTCCAATGCCTCGGCGGCGATGCGGGTGCCTTTCTCGATGATGATGTCGGCCGCGCGCCAGATCGCCGTGCCGCCCATATAGGTGGCGCGCGAGCTGCCATGCCCGCCGCCGATCGGGGTCAGGTCGGTATCCCCCTGGACCAGCCGGATCTGCTCGTTCGGTATCCCCAGCCGGTCGGCGAGAATTTGCGGAAACGTCGTCTCGTGGCCCTGGCCGATCGTCTGGGTGCCGGTGATCAGCGCGACGCCGCCATCATCGCCGAAGCGGATATCGACATTCTCCGAGGGCGCGCCGCCGGTGCCCTTGATGTGATAGGCAAAACCGAGCCCGCGCAGCCGGCCGTGCGCCTCGCTGGCGCGGCGCCGTTCAGCAAAGCTGGCGACATCGGCGGCATCCAGCGCCTTCTCGAAGGTCTGCGGAAAGGCGCCGCTGTCGATCACGTTGCCGACCGCGTTGGTCACCGGCATCGCCGAGGCCGGCACCAGGTTCTTGCGGCGCAATTCGGCGCGCTCGAAGCCGCATTGCCGCGCCGCTTCGTCGATCAGCCGCTCGATGATGTTGTTGGCCTCACCGTAGCCCGGGCCGCGCAACACGCCGACCGGGACCGTGTTGGTGAAGACGCCCTGGACGCGCAGCGCGATCGCCGGAATGCGGTAGACCGTGCCCGGCAGGAAGGCGTACTGGAAGGTCTGCACGCCGCCGGCGCTGCCTTCGAGATAGGCGCCGAGGTCGGCCAGGCTGTCGACGCGCAGCGCAAGAAACCGGCCCGCCGCGTCGAGCGCCAGCGCTGCCATGGCGGATTGGCCGCGCCCCTGGTGGTCGGCCAGGAACACTTCGGCGCGGCTGGCGATCCACTTGACCGGCCGTCCGACCTTTTTCGCCGCCCAGGGCAGCAGGACATGCTCGGGATAGATGAAATTCTTCGCCCCAAAGCCGCCGCCGACATCGGGCGCGATAAGGCGAAGCCGCGCCGGCTCGACGCCGAGCGCGCGGGCGGCATGGTCGCGCGTCGCATGAAGGCTCTGGCTCGAGGTGTAGAGCGTGTAGCGGCCGCTCGCCGGGTCGTAGAGCCCGACGCCGCCGCGCGGCTCCATCGGGTTGGTGACAACGCGATGATTGCCGATGTCGCGGCTGACGACATGGGCGGCATCGGCGAAGACGGCGCTGACGGCATCGCCGTCGCCGGTCAGCCATTCGAAGCAGCGGTTGCCCGGCACCTCGGGCGACAGCTCCGGTGCGTCGGCGCCGGCGGCCGCCGCGCCGCTCGTCACCGCCGGCAGCGGGTCGTAATCGACCTGCACCAGTTCGGCCGCATCGAGCGCCGCCTCGCGGCTCGCGGCGACGATCAGCGCGACCGGCTCGCCGACATAGCGGACCTTGCCGTCGGCGAGCAGCGGTTGCGGCATGAAGGCAAATCTCTCGCCGGTCTGGGTGTTGGCATCGACCCCGGGCAAGAGCGGCTTCAGCCCGTCTTCCCGCGCCTCGGCGGCGGTCAGGACGGCCAGCACCCCGGGCAGGGCGCGCGCGGCGGCGGTGTCGATCCGCGCGATCCGCGCATGGGCGTGCGGCGAGCGCAGCACGACGGCGTGCGCCGCATTCTCGAAGACGAGATCGTCGAGATAGCGCCCGTTTCCGGTCAGGAACCGTTGATCCTCGCGCCGCTTGGGCGCGTCGCCGATGCCGGAGCGGGCGTTCATCGCCGCCAGGGGCCGCTAGGGACGGCTGACCGGGCCGCTCAAATCCGGCATCGTGCGGTCCTTGTCCTTCCATTCCTTCGACCACTTGGTCAGCGGCCGCTTTACCTCTTTGCCGTCGACCAGGATCGCGTCGACCTGCTCGTTGAAGAACGAGAGATGGCCCTTGATCTTCGCGCATTCGGCGATCGGCTCGGGATAACCCCACACGATGTCCGGGAACACCTTGTCGCCGATCCTGGCCGACCAGTAGCGCGCCCGGCCCTTGTAGGGGCAGGCGGTCGTCTTGTCGCTCGGCACCAAGAGGTCCATGCGGACGTCTTCCGGCGGGATGTAATAGCGGGTCGGCAATCGGGTCTCGAACAGGAACATCGCGCGGCGCGTCTCGGCCACCGTCTCGCCGCCGAGGATGACGCGCACATGGCGCGCCGAAGCTATGGCGTCGACCCGCTTATAGGGGTCGCGCGGGTGGACGAAAATTTCCTCGTCCTCCTCGTACCAGTGATCGACCCGGTCCCAGTAAAAGGCGACCAGGCCGGCGAGCGCCGGCACCTCGTCATATGGATCGGGATAGGCCCAGACCGCGTTTTCCGACACCCGGTCGCCGGCCCGGATCGTCCAGTACGCAGCCCTGCCCTTGTACGGACAGAAGGTGTGATGGTCGGTCGGCGTCAGCAGGTCCATCCGCACATCGCCGCGCGGGAAATAGTAGACCGGCACATGCCGCGTCTCGAACAGCAGCTGCGCCGCCGTGCTGTCGGCAATGGTTTCGCCGTTGAATGCGACGCGCACCCGCCGCGGCGAGGCTTCCAGCGTCACCCGGTAGTCGGGGTTGCTCTTGAACCCGGACTCGCGCCCCTCAATCACTGTCGTCATCTGCGATCCTCCCGGCTGCCGACGCTGCGGCGCCTTCGCCCAGCCCGGCCCGTTGCGCTACTATACCGCGCAGCGAAGCTACGGGAGAAGGCGATGGAACAGGAGGGCGGATGCGCTTGCGGTGCGGTGCGCTACCGGCTGACCGCGACGCCGCTGATCGTTCATGCCTGCCACTGCCGCGACTGCCAGCGGCTCTCGGGCGGCGCCTTTGCGCTGAACATCTGGGTCGAGAAGCGCTTTGTCGAGGCGAACGACGCCCCGCTGACATCGACGACGGTGCCGGCGGGCAGCGGCAAGCCGCAGGAGGTCTTCCGCTGCGCCAGGTGCGGCACCGCGATCTACAGCAAGTACCACGCCGCACCCGGCGACACGGTATTATTGCGCGCCGGCACGCTCGACCATCCGGAAACGGTCGCACCCGACGTTCATATCTTCACCCGCAGCAAATTGCCCTGGCTCGCGCTGCCCGAGGGCGTGCCCTCGTTCGAGGCGTTCTACAAGCTCGCCGAGTTCTGGCCGGCCGAAAGCCGCGAGCGGCTCCGCCGCAACATCGCCGGGGAATGAGCGGGGCTACCACGCCGGCGTCGCGCCCCAGGCGATGAAGCCGTCGTTCTTGAGGCCGGGCTTGCCGTAGGCGAGCGGCATGCCGTCGAGGCCGAAGACGTGGCCGCCGGCGGCTTCGAGCACGGCCTGGCCGGCTGCCGTATCCCACTCCATCGTCGTGCCGAAGCGCGGGTAGAGATCGGCTTCGCCGGCCGCCAGCACGCCGAATTTGAGGGCGCTGCCGCATTGCCGCCGTTCGAGGACCGGGCGGCCCTCGAAATACTCGGCGAGGCGGCGGCTGTTCTCGTGGCTGCGGCTGTGCACGACGACAATCCCCTCGGGGCCGGGGGCGCGCGCCCGGATCGGCTGCCATTCGCCGCTGCCGTGCCGCTGCAGCGCGGTGCCGGGGCCGTGCGCGATAAAGGTCCGGCCGACCGCCGGGCCGTGCACGACGCCCAGGACCGGGCATCCGTCCTCGATCAGCGCGATCAGCACGGCGAATTCGCCGTTGCGTGCGACGAATTCCCGGGTCCCGTCGAGCGGATCGACACACCAGAACCGTGATGCCGGGGATTCGAACCCGGCCTGCGGCACGGTTTCCTCCGAAACGATCGGGATGTCGGGGAAAGCGGCGGTCAGCATCGCGACGATGACGCGCTCGGAAG
>DATLTH010000033.1:0-6772 GCA_035533695.1 Allostellaceae bacterium
GCGCGGCGGCCTGGCGTGCCTGATGCAGTAGGGCATCGGAGATTTCGACGGTTGTCTTCACCGATGGGCCCCTTCAATATGGGATATCGATTATGGGAAGCCATATCTAGGGCGATTTTGCGATTGGAACAACCGTGATGACCTGGCAGCCGGAACTCGACGAGTTGCGCGAGCGCGAGCGGCGGGCGCGCCAGATGGGCGGCGCGGATCGGGTCAAGCGGCAGCACGACGCCGGCAAGTTGACCGTGCGCGAGCGCATCGACGCGCTGGTCGACCGCGGCAGCTTTCATGAAGTGGGCGCGATCGCCGGCAAGGCGCGCTACGACGACGCCGGCAATCTCGTCGACCTCGTGCCGGCCAACAACATCTTCGGGCGCGCGATGATCGAGGGGCGCCCGGTCGTCGTCTCTGGCGACGATTTCACGCTGCGCGGCGGCTCGGCCGACGCGACGATCCGCGAAAAGGCGCTGATGCCCGAGCAGATGGCGCACGACCTGCGGCTCCCGATCATCCGCATCATCGAGGGTTCGGGCGGCGGCGGCTCGGTCAAGACGATCGAGACCTCGGGGCGCGCCAACCTGCCGGGCCGGGTCGGCTCCAACCTGCCCTATTACTACACGACGACGAATATGGGCCTCGTGCCGGTCGTGGCATTGGGGCTCGGCTCGGTCGCAGGGCTCGGCGCGGCGCGGATGGCGGCGAGCCACTATTCGGTGATGACGAAGGAAACCTCGGCCCTGTTCGTCGCCGGGCCGCCGGTCGTCAATGCGCTTGGGCGCGAGCAGCTCGACAGGTTTCAGTTGGGCGGCTGGGACATCCAGACCCGCTGCGGCGCCGTCGATCATGCGGTCGACAGCGAGGAGGAGGCGTTCGAAGCGACAAGGCGGTTTCTCTCCTACCTGCCGTCCTCGGTCCATGAATTGCCGGCGCGACTGCCGAGCGATGACGATCCGGCGCGGCGCGACGAATTCCTGTTTGAGGCGATCCCGCGCAACCGCCGCCAAGTCTACAAGATGCGGCCAATCGTCGAGGCGGTCGTCGACAAGGGCAGCTTCTTCGAGATGGGCCGCATGTTCGGCCGCGGCATCATCACCGGGTTCGCCCGGCTCGACGGGCTGCCGGTCGCGGTGATGGCGTCGGACCCGTTCTTTTATGCCGGCGCCTGGACCGCCGACGCCTGCGACAAGATCATCCGCTTTGTCGATCTGGCCGACACCTTCCACCTGCCGGTCGTTTATTTGTGCGATTGCCCCGGCTTCCAGATCGGCCTCGACGCCGAGAAGAGCGCGACGATCAGGAAGGGGGTGCGGGCGATGGCGGCGGTCAACCAGTCGAGCGTGCCGTGGTGCACGTTTCTGGTGCGCAACGTGTTCGGCGTCGCCGGCGCGGTCAACCAGCCCTCGGGCCGGTTTTCGATCCGCTATGCCTGGCTGTCGGCGCGCTGGGGGTCATTGCCGCTGGAGGGCGGCATCGAGGCGGCCTACCGCGCCGAGATCGACGCCGCCCCCGACCCCAAGGCCAGGATCGCCGAGATCGAGAAGCGTCTCGACAAGCTGCGCTCGCCGTTCCGCACCGCCGAGCCGTTCTGGGTCGAGGAATTGATCGACCCGCGCGACACCCGCCACCTGGCGGTCGAATTCGCCAACCTCGCCGAGAAATTGCGCGAACCCGGCGAGCGCCGCTTTTGCATGCGGCCGTGATCTCCAACTATTGGGCTTCCCGGCGAAAGCCGCGACCCATTTCGGCGAATGCACGATCGGCGGGAAAATGGATCCCGGCTTTCGCCGGGAAGCCGAGCATAATATGGCAACACGCGGGATGAGGAGCAGTCGATGCTGGAAGTCGAACATGCGGCCGATATGAAGGCCTACGAGGGCAAGGAGATCGGGGTCAGCGACTGGCACACGGTGACCCAGGAGCAGATCGACAAATTCGCCGACGCGACCGGCGATCACCAATGGATCCATGTCGATGTCGAGCGCGCCCGCCGCGAGATGCCGGGCGGCAAGACGATCGCGCATGGCTGGCTGACCCTGTCGCTGGTGCCGCGCCTCGCCTCGACGCTCTACCATGTCAAGCACCGCTCGCGCGGCATCAATTATGGCGCCAACCGGGTGCGCTTCACCGGCATGGTGCCGGCGGGCTCGCGCATCCGCCTGCGCCTCACGGTCAAGACGGTCGAGCCGGTGGCGAACGGCGGCACCCGCATCACCAACGAAAGCACGATGGAGCTGGAAGGCAGCGACCGCCCGGTGCTCGTCGCCGAAACGATCGGCGTCACCTACGATTGAGGCGAGGATCGCGATTGAGGCGAGGATCGGCGGCGCGCTTTCCTCGTCACCGCTGCGCGCCGGTGGCCTTCAGCGCCGTCTTTATGATGTCCTGAAGCTCCGGGCTGCCGCCAAGCGCCAAACCGGCGAGAAAGGCGAACAACGCCGCACCATAGGGATGCGCTTCGGTAGCCGCTTCCGCCTCGCGCGCGACGCGACCGCCGAACGCCGCGGCACCCCACCCGGCGTTGCCGTTGTCATGCCCGGCGCTACGGAGCCATCGCCGAGCGGCGGGCCGGCCGGCGGCTATTCGCGCCGCGACGATGACAAGCAACGCGACGCCAATCAGCGCAAGCCCGACAACCAATGAAGCGAGCGCCGGCGGCAGCGGCACCGATACCAAGTAAAGGTAGAGCGCAGCGCTCAGAAAACCGATCGCTCCAATCAATAAGCCGGTCACGGTCAGCGTCGCGGCGACCGTCGCTACCGTTCGCGCCAGCAGGCTCATCGCCGCGTCGCCGAGGGCGAGGCGCCTAGCCGCGCCGTCCTCCGAACAGCATGCCGATGGCGATCCCGGCACCCAACGCGGTTATCGCCGAGACCAGCGGCCGCTCCTCGATTTCGTGGCCGACCTGCTGCGCCTGGCGTTTCACCTCGGTCCACATCTTCTCGGCCGAGGCAAGTGTCGAATCGTGCCCGTTCGACCACTTGTCGCCATCCATCCCGCGCATTTTGTCGACGGCCGCGTCGAGGTCCGCCTGCAGCCGCTCGATTTCGCTTTTCAACGCCGTCACCTCGGGTTTGGTCGTGATCGTCATCTCGTACCTCCATCGTGTCGCGATATGACCCAAACGCCGCGTAGCGCTGATGGTTTCAGATCCCGCCAACTCCGACGGCGGCGGCCACGCAGTTCAACCCACCGGCGCGCGCCCGGGCTAGAACGCCGGGATTATCGGCGCCGGCACGGTGTGCTCCTCGACGGCCCGAACCCCGGGGACGTTCTCGGCGGCGATGCGAACCGCCTGGCGCTCTTCCTCCGGGCGGTCGTCGGAAAACCACAGGTGGACGACCTTGTCGCGAACGATGATGTCGGCGGCCCAGACATGCGCCCACTCCTGGTGGCCGAGTTCGGCGAGCAATTTCGCGCGCATCGCATGGTCGTCGCCGTCGCCCACCGGCTGGATCGGTGTCACGGCCAGGGCGCGCACGAGGTTGGCCCGGCTGACAATCCCGACCAGCTGGCCGGCGCGCAATACCGGGACACGCTTGATCTTGTTCGTTTCGAGCAGGTTCGCGACATCGCCGAGCGCGGCCGTCTCGTCGACCGTGATGACCTTGCGCGTCATGATGTCGGCCACCTTGCCGGCGTGCGACTTGATGTAATCGCGGGCAAGGTCGCGATCGGCGGCGAGCGAATCCAGCCATCGCGAGCGGCGGCGCTCGACGCGACGCTCGGTGCCGGTTTCCGCGCGGTGCAGCAGGTCGCCTTCGCTGACGATGCCGACCAGCCGATTGTTGGCGTCGACCACCGGCGCTCCGCTGATCGCACGGTCGGACAGCAGCTTTGCCAAGTCCTGCACCGACGTGTCGGGTCCGACCGTGATCACCGCCGTCGTCATGATGTCCATTGCACGCATTGGAATGTCCTCCCAGGCTGATTCTTTTCTTCTACGGCAACGGCCGCGCGCCGCATTGACACAGATCAATGGGTGGGGCGATTTCACGCCTCGGCGGGGGACCGGGCGGCAAGAGCGGTTCGCCCTTCAGCTCGTACCACAGCCGGATGTCGCGCCAGATGTCCTCGGCGGTTTCGGCGAACCCGGTGCTCGGACAAGGGCTGCCGGCGCCGATACCGCGGCACGGGCTGTTTCATCGGTCGGGCTCCATCAAGCGGCGAGCGCCCGAGCTCTATTGACAATCTTTACGGGCGTACTATCTGATAATACCCGTAATACGATACTAATAGGTATTTAGATGACTTACACACTCCCTACAGGATCCACTTTCAATTTTAGCGATATCAACCTTACAGCGCACGCTGGAACGGTCGGTTACGCTGGCGGTTTTGGGGCGGCTCGCTCGGACAATGCGAGTGGGATTTTTAATCCCAACAGCTCCGGCAGCCCGGTTGCCAACATTGGGGCCGATTTCTCGGATCGTGGAGCGAGCAACTCCACCGACAACATTTTCTACATGAATACGGTCGATGGGACGCACATCCCTGCAACGACCCCGGCTCCAATTTATTGGGGCTCTTGATTAGTGCAGATTCCGATCAAATTGATCACCCTCTCATTTCGTTATGGACGGGCTTGACCCGGCCATCTCCCAAAGCCCACCGGGATCCCCGGGTCAAGCCCGGGGATGACTGGTAAGAGGGGCGATTCAACGCGAGCGAGACGCGTGCTAGCGCAGCGCGATCGCGTCCCACGCGAGGCGATCGAGGATATTGCGCGCGAGCTGGCGGGCCTTGCCGTTGAGCGAGGGGAAGGCGGTTTCGGTCAGGCTGCGGCCGAGATTCTGCGCCTGACGATAGCCGGGCCGTTCGATCAATTCGCCGTCGAGCGTCTCGAACCCGGCGATGCCGATGGCGGCGCGGGCTTCGGCCGCTTCGTTTGCGGTCAAGACCCGGCACAGCGCGAATACCGGCCCGTCGGTGGCGAGCTGCATCTCGGCGATGCGGCGCCCCAATGCCAGGCTCGGCACCAGGTCGGCGCGCGAGGCTCCGGTCGGCAGGATGATCAGATCGCATTCCGGCATCAACTCGGCGGTGCGCTTTGGCGATCCGGGCGCCCCATCGAGCACGACGATGTCGTAGCCCTTGCAGTGTTTCAGGGCCTTGGCGATGTTCTTGGTCGGCTCGGCCTCGATCGCCGGCGCGATGTTGCGCTCCAGCCGCGCCCGGCCCCAATCGGTCGAGGTCATCTGCTTGACGTCGAAGTCGAGGATCTTGGCGTGTTTTCCCTGGACCGCGGCTTCGCGCGCGATCAGCTGGCACAAGGTCGATTTGCCGACGCCGCCCTTTTGCGAGACAACCGCGATAACCTTTGGTTTCGCCATCTGTCGCCCTCCGGCCCGAGCTTCGCCGGGAAGCTGGCGCAATGCAAGGTCGGGCGCGCCGTCATGCTGCGCTGCGGAGCCCGCGTTGCGCGAGGAGCGGCGCGATCGCCGGCTCGCGGCCGCGAAACGCGCGGTAGAGGACCATCGGGTCCTCGGTGT
Organism: Allostellaceae bacterium; assembly: GCA_035533695.1. Classification (GTDB taxonomy): domain Bacteria; phylum Pseudomonadota; class Alphaproteobacteria; order ATCC43930; family CGMCC-115725; genus DATARH01. The sequence goes on from DATLTH010000033.1 coordinate 5,490, forward strand.
CGCCGGCGCTGTAGATCCTGCGCAGGCGTGCGCCCAATGCCGGGGCGAACGGGTCGCCCGCCTCGATGAAGGCGGCAAAGCCGTCGGCGTCGAGCACCTCGGCCCACAGATAGGCGTAATAGCCGGCGGCATAGCCGCTGCCGGCAAAGAGATGCTGGAAATGCGCCGGGCGGTGGCGCAGTCCGATCTCCGGCGGCATGCCGATCCGCGCGAGAAAATCCTTCTCGTACGACGCGATGTCGAGCCCCGCCGGGTCATGCCGCGCATGCAGGTCGAGGTCGAGCAGCGCACAGGCGGTGTATTCGACGGTCGCAAACCCCTGGTTGAAGTTGCGCGCCGCAAGCAGGCGCTGCAACAGCGGTTCGGGGAGCGGCTCGCCGGTACGGCAATGCCGGGCATAGCGGCGCAGGGTTGCCGGCACCTCCAGCCAATGCTCGAAGACCTGCGACGGAAATTCGACAAAATCGCGCCGGACCGCGGTGCCCGATTGCGAGGGATAACGCACCCGCGACAACAGCCCGTGCAGCCCGTGGCCGAACTCGTGAAACAGGGTGCGCGCGTCGTCGAAGCTCAAGAGGGTCGGGTCGCCGCGCGAAAAATTGTTGTTGTTGACGACGATCGGCAATATTTCGCCATCGAGGCTCTGCTGGTCGCGGTAGCTGCTCATCCAGGCGCCGGAATGCTTGCCGGGCCGGGCGAAATCGTCGCGCAGAAAGAGGCCGATCGCCCGGCCTTCCGCATCGCGCACCTCATAGGCGCGCACGTCCGGATGGTAGGCCGGGCAGTCGCGGCGCTCGACAAAGCTGACGCCGAACAGCTGCCCGGCGGTGTCGAAGGCGGCGCCGATCATGTTGTCGAGCATGAAATACGGCTTCAATTCGGCTTCATCGAGGGCGTATTTCCGCGCCCGTACCTGTTCGGCGTAATAGCGCCAGTCCCACGGCGCGATCGGCTCGTTGACGCCGTCGTCGAGGGCCGCGGCGGCGATCTCGACCCGCTCTTCGGCCGCCTTGCGTGTGGCCGGCTCCCAGACCTGGCATAGCAGGTCGTCGGCGGCCTGCGGCGTTTTCGCCATCGTGTCGTCGAGCCGGTAGGCGGCATAGCTGTCGTAGCCCAAGAGCCGCGCCTGCTCGGCGCGCAACGCGACGATCTCGGCGATCAGCGGCGCGTTGTCATGGGCTCCGCTGTGGGTTCCGCGCGCGGCCCAGGCCTCGTAGGCGATCTGGCGCAGGTCGCGGCGGGCCGAGAACGCCAGAAACGGCTCGACCGAGGCGCGCGCCAAT
>DATLTH010000034.1:0-3834 GCA_035533695.1 Allostellaceae bacterium
AGGCACATCTCGGCGCGCGCGGCGGGCTGGTCGGTCGGGTACATGCCTGCCGCCACATTGTCGGCATGCTTCGCACCCGAGATGTGGACGCCGAGCCAGCCTTTGGCGCCGCCGTGGCACGCCTCGCAGCCGACGCCGTCGCTGATCTGGAACTGCGGCCCGCGGCGGTTCGCCGACACGTTGTCGGCGTGGCAATCGAGGCAGATCGGAGCGGTGCGCGCGTCGGCGAGCCCGAGATTGCGGGCAATGCGCTGCGAACGCTCCTCGCCCAGCACCGCATAGGCCTTGGCGTGTTTGTCCCGCCGCGACCAGATGATGTATTCGTTCTGTGCGACCGAGGAGCCCTTGAGCGGCTGCACGGCGCCGTGGCAGGTGCTGCCGGCACAGGACGCGACACCAAGATGGACGCCGTCCGCTGGCGGCGGCGCGGTCGCCTGCGCCCTCGCTTCGATCGCCGCCCCCATCAGCCCACACGCCAGCAACCCGGCGAGACCCAGCACACCGATTCTTGTCATTGCCCCCCGCCTTCGCGGTCATGCGCCCTGCGCGAAAAACTAAACGGCAACACCACAAGATGCAATGGCGAGAAACGATACGGGAGTGCTTTGCCATCGCTAGGTTTTCGGTTATCCTCGGCGAGGTGCTTGTGACCGTCCTACGCGGATAATTCAACAAGTAGGGGTGGGGACTTTGATACGGGGGATGCGGGTTGGCTCACGCCAACCCCTGATAAGTCGTGCCTTGCGCGGGCCGCTGATAGCGCGCAATCGCGCGCACGTGGCCCTGGCACTGACACTTGCCGCGGTCGAATTGTGCCGTCCAGCCACGGTCCTGGGCCAGGCGACGCTGCAACCGTTTCCCGGCCAGGCAGAGCCCGGGCGCAACCTCCCGCCGCCGGCGCCGTCGCTTTCGCCGCAATTCGATTTCAGCATCCCGGCGCCGCAGCGCGGACCCATCCCGCGCGCCGTCGACGTGATCGAGTTCGACGTCACCGGCATCAAGGTGGTCGGCGCGACCGTGTTCAAGCCGGACGATTTTACCCCGCTCACCGCGCCGCTCATCGGCCAGAAGGCCAAGTTGTCCGACATCATCGACATCGCCGACAAGATCGAGACGATGTATCGCCAGCGCGGCTTTGTGCTGACCCGCGCCTTCGTGCCGCCGCAGACGGTTTCGAACGGCGTCTTCCAGATCAATGTCGTCGAGGGCTTCGTCAAAGCGGCGGCGGTGTCCGGCGGCGGCGAACTCGCGCGCGAGCGGGTCGAAGCCTACATCGAGCCGGTGACGCAGGAGCGGCCGGCGACGCTCGGCGCGATGGAGCGGGGGCTGCTGCTCGCCAACGATCTGCCGGGCACCACGGCATCCGGCTTGCTGCGGCCCTCGCCGACCGATCCGGGCGCCTCCGATCTCCTTGTCAATCTCGCCGGCCAGCCGTGGGAAGCCACGATCTATTCCGACAACCGCGGCGCCGCGATCACCGGGCCCGTCACGCTCGGATATCAGCTGGTCGCCAATTCGCTTCGTTACGTCCCGGGGCAGGTCACGTTCGACGTCTCGGGGACGCCCGACCTCTCGCAGCGGAGCCTGGTCCAGGGAAAATATGCCCGGCCGGTCGGCGACGACGGCATGATCTTCACGGCTACAGGCGTGCTCGCCCACGGCGTTCCCGCCGCGGCCGGGGGCAACCTTGTTAGCGACAGCTATGCGTTTGGCGCGCGGCTCAGCTATCCTGTGATCGTCACGCGGCCGACTCGCGTCTCCGTCGAAGGCGGCCTGACGGTGCAGGCCGCGAGGGTGACGCAAGCGGGGCAGTCGGCAGGGCTCCTGGCCGGCGTCGCCTCGCCGGTCATCAATGACGATCATTGGCGCGAGGCCGATGTTGCCGTGACCGTGCAGCAGAACGGCTTGATCCACGAGTCGACGACGGCCGCGACGTTTGGCGTGACGCAGGGTCTTCCGATCCTTGGAGCCGAGAGCACCAAGCCCGCGGCGATGACCGAGGGTGCTTCGACCGGGTTTACCAAATTCACGCTCGTCGCCCAGCACGATCAGCCGATCTCCGGTCCGGTCAGCGCCAATTTTCACGCGCTGGGCCAATATACCGGCGAGCGACTGGTCATCGGCGAGCAGACGAGTTTCGGCGGCTCCGGCATCGGCCGCGGCTACGATCCCGCCTCGCTCGCCGCCGACATCGGCATCGGCCTGGCGAGCGAGTTGCGTTACGACGCGCATTTTCCCCAATATCGCCTCGATACTTCGCAGTTCTATCTTTTCTTTGATGCTGCCAAGGTCCGGCCCTTGCACGACGAACTGGCCATCCTTCCGGGCACGGTGAATCGCCGCTCTCTTCTTTCGACCGGCTTCGGCGTGCGCATTGCGTTGCTGCAACGCGTCACCGGTGGTATAGAATTTGCGCAAGAGTTGCGAGGCACGCCAAATAACGACAGCGGTAAAACCGGTTCGCGGATACTCTTCAACGCGGCGGTCCGGTTCTAGTCATTGATGGCTGGTCCAATGGCTCCGAGTCGATCGTATTTTATGGGGTGCTGGGGCGATTCGGCCCGCGGCCTTGCCGCATGCTGGGTGGCACAGGGGAGGCATTTGGTGATGATGGGTTCGCGGACAGGACGCGCGGCGGCAGTTGCGGCCGGACTCGTTTTCGTCACCGCAGGCGGCGGGGCGTTGGCGCAACAGTCGGATCATCCCGCCTCGCCTGCGCCAGCCGCGGCTGCCGCCAGCGCCGCTGCGTCGGTCGGCACCGACATCAATGGCGGCCAATGCCGATGGGAAGGGCGCACGGACATTCCCGCCGAGCGCGGCGCGCCGCAGCCGGCCAATATCTTTTGCGGCGATGCCAAGCGGCCGACCGGCAGCGTCACGGCGACGCTGATGCCGATCGGTCTGCCCGCCGATCCCGCGGCGCGCCACAAGGCGCTCGAGCGGGGGGCAGCCGACACCGCGATCGGCCGCGACGATTCCGGCCGCATGACCTGCAGCGCCGGCCAATGGATTCAGGCGCCGGACGGCACCGAGATGCTGCTGCAGCCGTGCGCGCTGGATGACAGCGAGTGGCCACAGGTCATCGTCGTCGCTCCGATCGACAAGCTGTTGGTCCGCGCCGAGGGCCTGCCGTCCGCCTTGTCCGCGCTCGAGCAGGCGATGGCCAAGATCGCCGGCCGGAATGCGGCCCAGGTTGCCGCATTCGGCGCCCCCGCCGCGGCCCGCGATGCGCTGGTGAATCTCGCCGGCGCACGCTGGCTCAAGGCGACGCCAAACGATTTCGATGAATACAGCGAACTGACCGAAACCGCCCGGGTCGAGGCGAGCCGCAAGAATTTCGGCGCCTCTGAAGGCCATTATCGCCGTGCCCTCGCCATCCTTTCCAACGTCTTCGGCGACCAATCGCCGGGCGTCGGGCTGCTGGTCATGGAGCTAGCCCTCCAGATCAGCAATCAGGAACGGTTCGACGAGGCTGCCGCCCTGTTCCGCCGCGCTAGTCCGATCGTGCAGACGAACGGCACCGCCGCCGACCGCGCCCGCCTACTGCTCTACCAGGCGTTCGACGCGGCCAACCGCGGCCGCTTCGACGAGGCGCTCGAATATGCCGATAATTCGGCGAGCACCTGGCGCGGCGTCATCAACCAGGGCGGCTTCGACGCGGGCCAGGTCGGCGCCGACTCCGCGCAGCCCGAGCAACGCGGCGAGCTTGCCTTCAGCCTCGATCTCGCGGCGGAAATGGCGTTGCGGACCGGCAACCTCGCGGCGGCCGATGCGGCGGCTTCGGAGGCGTCCGACATCATTACCGACACCCAAGGCCTGCCGCCGTGGTGGCGC
>DATLTH010000035.1:0-7556 GCA_035533695.1 Allostellaceae bacterium
TCGGTCTTGCCGGACGCGGGGGAGACGGTATGGTGCGCCCCGCCTCGCGGAGGGATGGCCGAGCGGCTTAAGGCGCACGCTTGGAAAGCGTGTGTGCGTGAAAGCGTACCGTGGGTTCGAATCCCACTCCCTCCGCCAGCCTGATTCCGGGGGGCCGAATGCTTCACGTGAAGCATTGTTCGATATCGAACATTTCGTTTGTTGACAATGGGTTAGCGGGCGGGCGCGCGGTGGGATCGGGCGCGTGCGGTGGGGTGCGTCGCGCGCGACGGGACGACGGCGATGAACCGGGTTTCCGCCTGGCGGGTTTGGGGTCGCGGGATTGCCATCGCCTCGGTTCGCGGGGGATCCGCCGTTCTGCCGTCGTACGGCCGACGAGCGGTCGGGGCGTGCGGCCGGGCAGTCCGAAACCGGCCGCGGCGCGCGCGATAGGGGGAGGATTCGGCGGCGCCGGCCACATATTCCCGGCCAGGGTCGGCACCCGAAGCATGGCTTTGCGACGGGAGCCATTCCGTCCTAAATGGACGCATGGATCGCCACGGGATTCGACCATGAAAACCATGTCGGCACGCGAGGCAAAGAACGCTTTCGGGCTGATGATTGACACGGCGCGGGCGGAGCCGCTGCTCATCGAGAAGCACGGGCGCGGCGTCGTCATGGTCATCGCGGTGGAGGATTACCAGCGGCTGACGATTGGCCACGCCACCAAAGGAAAGACCGCTGAACGGGGTATGGAGGCGGCCAGGTAGTGACGAACGAAGCCTTCGCCCGGGTCAAAATCGACCAGCTTCTGAACGATACCGGCTGGCGTCTGACCGATGGTATGAGCGTGCGGTACGAGTATCCGCTCGATGACGGTGGCCGGGCCGACTACGCGCTGTTCGATCGCCAGGGTCGTGCGCTCGCCGTGCTGGAAGCAAAGAGCACGAGCGTCAGTCTCAGCGCGGGCGAGACGCAAGGCCGACGTTATGCCGATCTGCTCGACGTGCCGTTCATCTTCCTCTCGAACGGCGAAGAAATCTGGTTCTGCGACAAAGGTCAGGACGCCCATTTCCGCAAGATCGAGACCGTTTTCAGCCAGGACGATCTCGCCCGCCGGAAAGCTGCCCGCGATATCCGCCGCAGCCCGCTCGACATCCCGATCGACAGCCGGATAGCCGGCGGCGGTGGCCGTCTCCATCAGAGCGCGTGCATCGAGGCGGTATGCCGGGAGATCGTCAACGGATGGCGCAAGATGCTGGTCGAAATGGCGACCGGCACCGGCAAGACCCGCACGGCGGCGGCTTTGCTGAAGCGTCTGTTCGAAGCGAACTGGGCGACGCGCGCGCTGTTCGTGGTCGATCGTAACACGCTCGCGATACAGACCGAAGACGCTTTCGCGGAGCATTTGCCGCATCTGCCCTGTTACCGCGTCCCGCGCACCGGCCGCCGTTTCCAGGACGAAAAGCGCGTCACCATCGTCACCCTGCAAACGCTGGTGAACGAATACGAGAAATACTCTTCGGGCTATTTCGACCTGATCATCATCGACGAGTGCCACCGCAGTATTTACGGCCAATGGCGGCGCGCGCTCGATCATTTTGACGGCATCAAGGTGGGCCTGACCGCAACGCCTTGCGTCATGCAGGATGCGCCCGACGTGGATGACGACGACCGCGCCGCGATCCGCGATACGCTGCGATTCTTCGAAGTCAACCGCCCGACCTACAGCTACAGCATGTCCGAGGCGATCGCGGACGGGCACCTCGTGCCTTACGAGATTTACCGCGCCATGACCGCGCGCACGGCGGCGACCGACGGCTTCTCGGTGGCGCGCAGTGACATCGATTGGGCCGCCCTTGATGCGCCGACCCGCGCCGAATTGGAGCGACTGTTCGCCGAGCGTGACCCGATCATCGTCGATCCATCGGCCTTGGAGCGGAAGTTCACCATCCCGGAGCGCAACCGCGCCATGGTTCGTGAATTCCGCGAGGTTCTGGAGAACGGCTACACCAGCCCGAGCGGCATTCGCCGCGCGCCCGACTGGGGCAAGACCATCGTCTTCGCCGTCACCAAACGCCACGCGGAAACGCTGGCGCGCATGTTCGATGACGTGTTCGCCGACAAGAAACCCAGTCCCACCACACGCTACGCCGATTTCGTCGTCTCCGGCATGGGACCCGACGACAGTGTGGACGGTCCGGCCAAGATCAAGCGCTTCAAGGATGAGGAATTCCCGCAAATCCTGGTCAGCGTGAACATGCTGGATACCGGCTTCGACTGCCCGGAGGTGCGCAACCTGGTGATGGCGCGCTTCACCCACAGTTCGATCCTCTACCAGCAGATGCGCGGGCGCGGCACGCGCCTGGCGCCGGGCAAGAACCGCTTCACCATGTGGGATTTTACCGGCGTCACCCTGCGCCATGGCGACGATGAGACGCACGGCGAAGGCGGCGTTGTCGTCGTGCGCGAGGGCAGGCCGCCGGCCGGCCCCGCTCGGCGGCTTCTGATGCTGGACGTGCATGACGAAATCGACCCGACCACGCGCGAATGGGTCACCGTCGATGAAACCGGCTACGCCTTCATGGATGTCGATGAGGCCCGCGCGGAAGCGCTCGGCGGGGCATTCGAGACGTGGCTGAACAGCCAGAACTTAAACTCCGATCAGGTGCGCGTGCTGCATCTCGTCAAGGAACAAATCAAGGCGAACGCGGCCGAACTCACCGTGTTCGATAGCTGGCGTTTCGACGCGCCGCCGCTGTCCATGAATGGCGGCTTCGAGCGCGCCCGCGCCGTCTTCGGCGGCGAGGCGGAACTTGAACGCATTCTCGGCAGCATGAACGAAGCCGTGTTCGGCATCGCGTCTCAAGCCGCGCCCGGCGGCGATGCGCGCCGCGCCGACAAACCCCTGAACTAAGGCCACACATGCCCTTCACGCCCGACATGCGCCGCAAGGTCGATCAGATCCGCGACTACCTCTATGGCGGCGGCTATCCCGATCCGCTGTCCAACGCCGAACAGCTCAGCTTCCTGTTCTTCTTCTACATGATCGAGGGCATCGACAGCGCCAACCTCCGCCAGGCCAAGGCCACGGGCCGTGACTACACCTCCCTTTTCGCGGGCGCCTGGACGCTACGCAATCCGCTGAACGCGCCGACGAAAGGCGTTGAGACCGTGCCGCGCGAGCGGATGCGCTGGTCGATCTGGGCCAACGCCATGTCGGGCGAACAGCTTGTCACCTTCGTACGCGACGAAGTGTTCCCGTTCTTCGCCACCATCGGCGACGCCTTCGGCATGAGTTTCATGGCGCAGGCAAGGTTGTCCATCGACGAGCCGACTGTGCTGACCCAGATCGTGACCTTGGTGAATGAACTGCGCCTGGAACAGGCCGATCCGGACACCAAGGGCGACTTGTTCGAGCATGTGCTGCGCCAGATCAAGCAGGCCGGCGAACTCGGCCAGTTCCGCACGCCGCGGCACATCATCCGTGCCATCGTCAATCTGGTGGACCCGAAAATCGGCGAGACGGTGTATGACCCCGCCGCGGGCACCGCCGGGTTCCTGGTGGCGGCCTATGAGCATCTCCGCCTCGCCAATTCCTCGGCCCAGGGGCGCGACGTGGCGGAGCTGGAGGGCAAGACCTTTGAGCGCGGCTATGGTGATCGGCTGAATGCCGCACAATGGCGCAAGCTGCAAACCGCGACCTTCTACGGCAATGATGTTGATCCGAAGATGGTCAGCCTCGCCTCGATGAATCTCGCTCTGCGCGGCCTGCCCGATGTGCGAATCCTCAAGCGCAACGTGCTGACCAGCAGCTTTGATCGGCAGATGAAGGCGGAGAAGGGCTTGCCGCTGGATGGCTATGACGTGGTGCTGGCCAACCCGCCGTTTTCCGGCCGCCTCGACCGCGACCGGATCGTCGATGACGTGCGCATCGGCACCAGCACCGCGACGGAACTGCTGTTCGTCAAATACATGATCGATAACCTCAAGCCCGGCGGACGCTGCGGCGTGGTGGTGCCGGAGGGGGTGCTGTTCGGCTCGACCGGCGCGCACAAGGAACTGCGCCGCATCCTGATGCGGAACAACCGGGTGGAGGCGGTGCTGTCGCTGCCCGGCGGCGTGTTTCAGCCCTATTCGGGCGTGAAAACCTCGGTGCTGGTGTTCGCCAAGGCCGGACGGACCGAGCGCGTGATGTTCCTCCACGCCAGCAATGACGGCTTTAAGCTCGACGCCAACCACGAGCAGCCGATTGAGGCCGACGATCTGCCGGACCTGATCATGGCGTTTCAGAGTCGCGATGCGCTTTGGTTCGACTGGCAAAACCGTGACGCGGAAAAGCCCTGGACGGAAAACTGGTGGTTTACGGATGCGGCCACCATCGAGCGGGAGGATTTCAATCTCTCCGCCTCCCGCTACCGGCCCGAAAGCCGCGAGACGGCGGAGCATCGCGACCCCCGCGAATTGCTGGCGGAACTGCGCGACGAAACGGCGGCGGTCCTCGGCGACATCGAGGCGCTGGCGGCTGAATTACAGGAAGCGGAGGCGTGAGCGCTGCCACCATCGAGCTGGGGCAAGTTTGCCGGATGGATCGCCGCGTCACTGCGGCATCCGAGGCTCTCGGCAAAGGGCTCGAATTTGTTGGTATGGAGCACGTTGACCCTGAGTCAGGGCGGATCGCGCTCGGCCAAGGCTCCCGCACTGGCGAAGGGAAAGGCCAAGCGTTTCTGTTCGATGACCGTCACGTTCTGTTTGGCAAACTGCGGCCTTATCTGCGGAAAATCGCGCTCCCTGGACAGTCGGGATGCGCCTCGACCGAGTTGGTCCCTCTATTGCCGGACGCCGCCCGTCTTGATCGGAGCTATTTGTTCCATTGGGTGCGGCAGCAGCCTGTTATCGACGCCTTGACGGCGAAGAATACGGGCGCGCGGATGCCCAGGGCGGACATGTCGGTCCTACTCGCTATGGCCATCCCCCTCCCGCCGCTCGACGAGCAGCGGCGGATTGTTGGGCTGTTGGACCGGGCGGCGGAGATCAGGCGCCGCGCCGATGCCGCCCGCGCCAAAGTCCGCGCCATCATCCCCGCCCTCTTTCTCGACACCTTCGGCGACCCCGCCACCAACCCCAAGGGGTGGCCGGTCGCAGAGCTTTCCACAGTCGCCGGTATCGGTTCCGGTCTTACCAAGGGCCGGAAATTGAACGGACAGCAGACGGTTGCAACGCCCTATCTGCGGGTGGCGAATGTGCAGGACGGCTTCCTCACCCTGTCTGAAATCAAACTGATCGATGCCACGATCGCCGACGTCGAGAAATGTGTGCTTCGAGCCGGTGATCTCCTCATGACCGAGGGCGGCGACGCGGACAAACTCGGCCGCTGTGCGATCTGGCGCGATGAAGTGGAGGGCTGCCTGCATCAGAACCATATTTTTCGAGTCCGGGTAGGTCAGCGGCTCTTGCCCGAATATACCGCCGCCTTCATTCAAAGCGACGCAGGGAAATCTTACTTCCTACGGGTTGCGAAGCGGACGACAGGAATCGCTTCGGTCAATAAAACCCAACTCGGCGCGTTGCCCGTCCTTGTGCCACCGTTACCGATACAGGCCGCGTTTACCGAACAGGCCCACCGCATCAACTCCCTCGCCCGCCAACTCGACGCCGCCGCCGCCAAGGCGGAAGCCATGGCCGCCGGGCTGTCGGCGGAGGTGTTCGGCGCATCGCCAAACAAGGGGAACGGCCATCCCGCTTGACCTCACACCCCAGCGAGGCCTGCTGTTCCGTATCACCCATGTGGCCAACCTGCCCTGGCTGCTGGCCAATGGTCTGCACAGCGCGAATGGCGGCGTGGTGGACCCGAACTTCACGTCCATCGGCAACCCCGACCTGATCGCCGGGCGCGCGCATCGCCGGGTGCCGGTTCCGCCGGGCGGCACGCTTGCCGATTATGTCCCGTTCTATTTCACGCCGAGATCGCCGATGCTGCTCAACATCAAGACCGGCTATAATGGCGTGACCCGTCGCGCCAATGCGGACATTCTGATTCTCGTCTCCTCCTGCCAGGTGATGGCCGGCAACAGGGTCACCATGCTGTTCACGGATCGCCACGCCTATACCGCGACCGCGAAATGGACCAACAACCAGGCCGATCTGGCGCACATGATCGACTGGGACATCCTCAGCCGGCATGACTTCGCCCGCAGTGACGCCTATCCCGACAAGATGGAGCGGTATCAGGCCGAAGCGCTCGCGCACCGCCATGTGCCTTCGGGCGCCTTGCGCGGAATCGGGTGCCCGTCGGATACTGTGAAGACGGCGATTGAGGCGCATATCCAGGCGGCGGGGCTGGCGCTGCCGGTATTCGTTCGTCCGGGGTGGTATTTCTGATGATCAGCTACACACACGGAAACCTGCTCGCGGCCGACGCCGAGGCGTTGGTCAACACCGTCAACACGGTGGGCATCAGCGGCAAGGGCATCGCGCTGATGTTCAAGGAAGCTTTTCCCGAGAATTTCCGCGCCTATGAACAGGCAAGCAAGGCAGGCGAAATACGCCCCGGTGGGCTGTTCATCACCGAACGGCAGGACATGCTGGGGCCGCGATGGATCATCAACTTCGCCACCAAGAAACACTGGCGGCACCCGTCACGGCTGGAATGGATCGAGCAGGGGCTGGCGGCACTGCGGCAGGAGATCACGGCGCGCGACATTCGCTCGATCGCCATCCCGCCGCTGGGCGCCGGCAATGGCGGGCTTGACTGGGCGGGCGTGAAGCCGCTGATCGCGGCGGCGCTGGGCGATGTGGATTGCACGATCATCGTCTATGAGCCGACCGAGGCCTATCAGAACGTGGGGAAACGGCACGGCGTGGAGGCGCTGACCCCGGCGCGCGCGCTGATGGCGGAAATGATCCGCCGTTACGAAGTGCTGGGCTTCGACTGCTCGATCCTTGAGGCGCAGAAACTGGCCTGGTTCCTGGCTGGCGCATTCCGGAGGATGGGGCTGGCCAACCCGATTGCCGACGATTTTGCCGCCAACCGTTATGGTCCCTATTCCGACCGTGTGCGCCACCTGCTCGATAGTCTGGATGGTAGTTACCTCACCTGCGAACGCCGGGTGGCCGACGCGCGGCCGTTCGATCCCATCCGGTTCAGGCATGACCGGCAGGACCGGGTGACCGCCTATCTGACGACGCCCGAGGCGGGTCCCTACCGGTCGGCCCTGGACCACGCCTCTGCCGTCATCGACGGGTTCCAGTCCCCGCACGGGCTTGAGTTGCTGGCAACAGTCGATTGGCTGCGCCGCGCGGCCGGAACGGAAATGGCGGCTGGACCGATGCAGGCCGCTATAGCTGCGTGGCCAGGGCCGGATGGCGCTGCCGCCCGCAAGGCCCGGATCTTCACGCCGGAACAGGTTGACATCGCCATCGCGCATCTGGTCCACACCGACCCGATCACGGCATGATCGCTTCGACTCGGGTGAACAATCGCCCGTGGTCATAGGGCCATTGCCTAGACATAGTGCTCATCTTCGTCGAGCGCGGCCCACCGCCCCACCGCCCCTACATCCGCACCAGCGCCGACC